>WLKV01000046.1 GCA_009701085.1 Actinomycetota bacterium
CCTTTAATTCATCAGCAAGGGCTGCGAGTTCGGCAAACTCAGCAGCCAATGAAATCGCCACCTGATCAATCTCTATCTGAACGCCTGATGCATCAGCGATCTGTTCAGCCTGCACGAGTACTGAATCGCTCACATCGGCCATCGCCGTAGCGGCTGAGAAATCGATTGCATAATCCAAGGTAGGTGCAGAAAATTCAGCCAAAGCCTTCTCCGCCGTCTCGCTATTAATCGATATCTCGCGAGTGAGTAGTTCAAGTCCTGCTGCTGACCAACCGGTTAGGGATGAGAGAAAGAGACCATCTCCGATCTTGGCTCCTGAGCGCAGAATCGGTGTCAGTGAACTTCCGACTGCCGTCATGGAGATAACAATCTTGGGTCCTCGCGCAATATCGCCACCCACGATGAGTGAACCCGCAAGGTCTGCTTCGTGCTTCATACCTCGCGCTAAATTCTCGATCCATTGCAGGGTTTCGTTTCCTGTAAGTGCAACTGATGCCGTGAGGTAATCGCATTTGCCACCCATCGAGAGGATGTCGGCGATATTTGCAGCAGTGATTTTTCGCCCGATGTCGAAAGGTGAAGACCACTCGAGCTTGAAGTGCACATCTTCAACAGCCATATCGGAGGTAATGATGGATTGGGGTTGCGTGGATACGACAGCAGCATCATCGCCGATTCCGACTTTGAGCCGAGAGTCTGTGGTTGCGAAAATCTGCTGTAAGACAGATATAACTTCGCGCTCCTGAAAACCCATAGCCACAAGACTAGGACATGAGATAGCGTTAGGTCGAAGCACACGGTTGAAAGAAGGAACTCACATGTCAGTACAGGCTTACATCTTGATTCAAACAGAAGTCGGCAAGGCCTCATCTGTTGCGGCTGCAATTAAGTCGATCGCTGGAGTCTCGCTGGCTGAGGGCGTCACTGGTCCTTACGATGTCATTATGCGCGCAGAAGCACCTTCAATGGAAGAGTTCGGTCGCGCAATCCTGACCAAGGTTCAAGCAGTGCCAGGCATTACCCGCACTTTGACGTGTCCAGTAACTAATTAACGCACAAGCGCACTTGTGAGTAAGTGCGTAATAACTTCTGAATATCCAATTCCTGTTGCCTGCCACATCTTTGGGTAGGCAGAAGTTCTCGTAAATCCGGGCATCGTGTTGATCTCATTAATAATGATGTCTCCGGCGTCAGTGATAAAGAAATCTACGCGCGCCAAACCCCTTGCTCCAATCGCTGTAAATGCGATGAGTGCATAGCTCTGAACTTTCTCAATGATTGCTGCATCAAAGGGCGCAGGAATATCAATTCGCGTTGCACCATCGAGATATTTTGCTTGATAGTCGTAAAACTCATAGTGAGGATCGATCCAGACCTTTCCGGGAATCGATGCCTGCGCCTTGCCTTCAACTTCTAGAACTGCGCATTCAACTTCTGCGCCATTAATTGCGCTTTCAATCAAAACTTTAGAATCAAACGAAAGTGCTTCTTCCATCGCGGCAGCAAATTGGGATAACTCTTTTACTTTCACAGTCCCCCGGCTAGAACCTCCACGGGATGCTTTCACAAAGAGAGGCAGGCCAAGTGGGTGTATCGATTCAGTGACAGCTTCTGGATTGCGCTTCCACTCACTCTCAGTGACGGTGATGCCAGGAGCGATAGCAATACCCGCTGAGGCAAAGAAGGCCTTGGAATCTGATTTATCCATTGCGGTTTCAGAGGCAACCGCACCGCTTCCTACATAAGGAATGCCTAGTTGGTCGAGATCGCTTTGGAGTTGGCCATCTTCTCCATAAGTACCGTGCAACACAGGAAAAATTACATCGATTGCGAGTTCAGCGCCGGCCACGGTGATTCCATTTTTTCCGCGAACCACTTCAGGATAATTACCGCTGACCGATGGAAGAGATCCGTTCTCAAGCGCTAATGGATAATCAATTGGCAGAGACATCCACTCTCCTTGACGTGTAATGCCTATCAGGATTGGCTGATATTCATCTCGATTGATAGCAGAGAGAACGCCGCCTGCAGAGAGACAAGAAATCTCGTGTTCGCTACCGGGACCGCCACATAAAATCGCTACGCGCTTCATCGAATGAAGTTCTCTGCCTTAGTGGTGATCTCCATCAATTTCTGAAGCGCTGCTTCGGGAGATAACTGCTCGCTGACAATCTCTCCGACAGCTTCAATAACAGGTACTTCAACTCCAACGCGGTGTGCAATTTCAACAACTGCGCCAGCTGATGCAACGCCTTCGACGGTCTTGGCAACTTCTTCTCGCGCCTTTGCCATCGATCCTGTGCGCCCTACAACTTCACCGAAAGTTCTATTGCGCGAAAGTGGAGATCCGCAGCTTGCAACGAGATCTCCCATTCCGGCAAGACCTGCAGCAGAGAGTGGATCAGAGCCGTGAGCTGCACAGAGGCGAGCTACTTCATTGAGTCCGCGAGTTATGAGCATCGCTTGAGTGTTCTCGCCGAAGCCCATTCCAATGGAGATACCGACTGCTAGAGCAATGACGCTCTTAATTGCACCTGATAGCTCACAGCCCATCACATCGATCGATGTGTAGACGCGATAGTAAGGAGTACGGAATAAATCGCGAATCGCTTCAGCAAGTTCAATGGTGGGTGCAGCGGCTACCGCTCCTGCTGGTTGGCGCAGCACAAGTTCATCAGCCAAATTTGGCCCCGTGATTATGGCGACCTTGTGGGGCCCCAAGACATCCTCGATTACTTCAGTCATGCGCATCTGAGTGCTGATCTCAATACCTTTGAGCGTGCTCACAATGGTTGAGCTTGGCTTAAAGAATGGTTTCCACTCATGCAGGGTTGTGCGAAGTTGCTGGGCTGGAATTGCTAGGACGTAGGTATCTGAATATTCGAATGCCTTCGCAAGATCTGTCGTGGCAGAGAGCGATGCAGGAAGGGTATGAGCTCCGAGGTACTTGGCATTGGTGTGAGATGTATTTATCTCGGCGATCACATCGTCGCTACGTCCCCACAAAAGAACGTCATTTCCGGCATCGCTTAAAACCTGCGCCATGGTGGAACCCCAAGCGCCTGCTCCGAAGACCGTTACTTTGCTCATGCTCGTTTCTTCTTGAAGTTTCCTGTGCGAGGTAAATCTGATGTGTGAGGGTCAAAGATTACTTCAGGGCGCTTCTGGCCACGAATCTCTTCGAGTAAATCTGTAATTGCACGCATGATTGCAGCCGTTGCTTCGATGAGAGCTTGTGGGTCATCACCTTTTCCGTGCCACTTGGATAGATCAACCGGCTTACCTGCGCGAATAATGATTGTCTTTCGTGGAAAGAGATTGAGCTTTGTTGTGTAATTCGGAACAACGAGTTGTGAGCCCCACTGTGCAATCGGAATAACGGGAGTATTTGTCTGAAGGGCAAGTCGTGCACATCCAGTCTTTGCAACCATCGGCCACATATCAGGATCGCGCGTCAGCGTCCCTTCGGGATAGACACCGAGCATATGTCCTTGTTCAAGGATGATCTTGGCGTGATCTACAGCCTTCTTCGCATCTGAACTTTCGCGCTCGACTGGAACTTGTCCCGCAGCTAGAAGAATCTTTCCAATCACTGGGACTTTGAAGACCCCTGACTTTCCTAAGTAGCGCGGTGCGCGACCATTGCGAAAGAGAAAGTGGGTGAAGACAAGAACATCGAGGTAGGACATGTGATTACTTGCCACAATGACGCGACCGCTTGAGGGGATATTTTCAGCGCCCTTCCAATCACGGCTCATAAAGAGGTTAAAGATTGGAATGATGATATTTGCGCAGATTTTAAAGGTGAGATTTGTGCCGAGCGGATACCCGCGAGGTGGCTCGTAACGAACCTTGAACTGCGACATAGTTGAAATCCTAACCATAAAAAAACTGAGGCCCGCATAAAGCGGACCTCAGTTTTATAGAAGTTTGAGAAAGAAGAATTAACGCTTCTTTGCAGCCTTCTTAACTGTCTTCTTAGCTGCTGGCTTCTTCTTTGCTGGAGCCTTCTTAGCAACCTTCTTAGCAGCTGTCTTCTTCTTTGCTGGAGCCTTCTTAGCTGCCTTCTTAGCAACTGGCTTAGCAGCTTTTGGAGCTGGCTTTACTTCTGGCTTTGGTGCTGGGCCGAGCTTACGATCGCCAGCGATAACTTCCTTGAGTGCCTTTGCAGGGAGGAAGCGAGCCTTCTTTGAAGCCTTGATCTTGATTGTCTCGCCAGTGAATGGGTTACGTCCCATACGTGCCTTGCGGTCAACCTTCTTGAAC
Source organism: Actinomycetota bacterium (assembly GCA_009701085.1). Taxonomy (GTDB): domain Bacteria; phylum Actinomycetota; class Actinomycetes; order Nanopelagicales; family Nanopelagicaceae; genus Planktophila; species Planktophila grossartii. The sequence continues at coordinate 4,267 of WLKV01000046.1, forward strand.
TTACCGAAGTCGTTGATCATGACATCGTTTCCAGCTGACATGTTGCGTGTAATTGTGTCGAAAACGATATCTACAGCGTGAGCTGCTTCTTTCTTGCTGCCGTTGAAGTGTGGGGCCAACGCAGCGATGAACTGGGCCTTATTCATTGATTTCCCCTAAGTTTTACGCGTAAATAATTAAGCTTTTGCTTAACTGCGTAAAACTTAAACCTATTTGTAGGGTGAGAGCGTTATTGACGCGTGCGTGTCGCAGGTAAATATTTTGCGAAAATTTCACTTTTTATGCGTAAAAAACTCTCATTCCGAAGTTGAGACTTTTACACAATCCACTCACCCCACCAGAAAAATAAGCGATTTACGCTCATTTTTATCTGTTAAATACGGATGGGAAGTGTTGTTGGCTTGTAAGAAGCTCGTTTTGCCTCGAATGCATCGATGGAATCAGTATGTTTCAAGGTTAATCCGATGTCATCGAGACCTTCCATGAGACGCCAACGGGTGTAATCGTCGAGTTCAAAGGCGACGGTGACATCGTTGTAGGAAACAGTGCGAGTATCGAGATCTACTGTGATTTCAGTGCTTGGCGTTGCTTCAATCGCCTGCCAGATTGCTTCGACAGTTTCTTGAGGCAAGATGACGGTAAGAAGGCCACCCTTGAGTGAGTTGCCTCGGAAGATATCTGCAAAGCGGCTTGAGATAACAACCTTGAAGCCGTAGTTCTGGAGAGCCCACACCGCATGCTCGCGAGAAGAGCCTGTTCCGAATTCTGGCCCTGCAACAAGAACTGTTCCGTTCTTGTATTCATCCTTATTAAGGACGAACTCGGGATCGTTGCGCCATGCTGAGAAGAGACCATCTTCGAAACCGCTACGAGTAACGCGCTTGAGATAGACGGCAGGAATAATCTGATCGGTATCGACATTGCTGCGACGAAGAGGAACTCCAGTGCCAGTGTGCTTAATGAATTTTTCCATTGTTCTGTTCCTCTCTTACAAATCTGCCGGTGATGAAAGTGTTCCGCGGATTGCTGTTGCTGCTGCAACGAGCGGGCTGACGAGGTGTGTACGTCCACCCTTTCCTTGGCGACCTTCGAAGTTACGGTTTGATGTTGATGCTGAACGTTCGCCAACTGCAAGTTGGTCTGGATTCATTCCAAGACACATAGAGCAACCTGCATTGCGCCATTCAGCTCCGAAATCGATGAAGACCTTATCGAGACCTTCCTTCATCGCTTGCTGACGGACGCGCTCTGAACCAGGCACTACTAGCATGCGAAGTTTCGGTGCAATCTTCTTACCTTCAATGACAGATGCTGCAGCACGTAGATCTTCGATACGGCCGTTGGTGCATGAGCCCAAGAAAACAGTGTCAATAGCTATCTTCTTCAGTGGTGTTCCAGCTGTAAGCCCCATGTACTCAAGTGCGCGCTCTGCCGCTCCGCGTTCTTCTGAATCCTTAATATCGGCAGGATTTGGAACTGATGCGTTGAGTGGCAAGCCTTGTCCTGGGTTTGTTCCCCAGGTAACGAATGGTTCGAGAGTATTGGCATCAAGAGTGATCTCCACATCGAACTTAGCATCGGCATCTGTAAAGAGCGTCTCCCAATAGCTTTGCGCAGCTGCGAAATCTTC
>WLKV01000047.1 GCA_009701085.1 Actinomycetota bacterium
AACCTCTCGAGATCCCTGAGCCAGCACCTGAAGCCGAGACCCCAGCCGAAGAGTGACGAATTACGCAACATAAGAGTTGCGTAATTACCCTGGCTCAATTACTCTCAAGCCATGCTCAGTACATTCATTATCGCCCTACGCGAAGGCCTTGAGGCCGCGCTTATTGTTGGAATCCTTGTCGCCTACCTTGTAAAGAGTGACCAAAGAAGCCTTTTACGCGCACTCTGGAGCGGTGTAGCGCTAGCGATCACTGCCAGCCTCGCTTTTGGCGCCTTCCTCTCCTATACCTCAGCTGAGCTCTCTGAGAAGGGTGAAGAACTCTTCGCCGGTACGACCTCATTTATCGCCGTCGGTCTAGTGACCTGGATGGTCTTCTGGATGAAGCGCGCCGCACGCGGTCTGCGTGATGAGCTCCACGGCAAGGCAGAGATCGCTGTGACATCGGGAGCGCTTTCTATGGCGACCCTCGCCTTCTTTGCAGTAGCTCGCGAAGGCCTTGAAACATCTCTCTTTCTCTATACAAACTTCAAGACTGTCGGCGCGTTCTCAACAGCAACTCTTGGACTCGTCCTTGGTTTAGCTCTCGCTGTCGCACTCGGTTATGGAATCTACAAGCGCGCAGTCAAGATCAACCTCGGCAAGTTCTTTACCTATTCAGGTGTAGCACTCATCGTCGTTGCTGCAGGCGTTCTCTCTTATGGAATCCACGAGTTCCAAGAGTTTGGAATTCTTCCTGGCCCCGATGCCTTTGCATGGGATGTCACTTCATGGATGCCGAAGGAATCATTTATCGCAGCACTTCTCGGCGGAACCATCGGCTTTGATACAACGACTTCATGGCTTCAACTCTTCGTATGGGTTGGATACCTCGGTCTGACGATCAGCACTTATTTATCGCCAGCGAAGGCAAAAACACCTCTCAACGCATAGCCAATTCCCCTACTGGCGAGTAACCTTTCCAAAGATACTCACCAGCGAAGGAAGTTCTATGTCTTCAGTCCGTTCAGTCGTTCTCGTCGATGCCGTCCGCACCCCATTCGGTAAGGCCGGCAGCATGTATGCAGGCACTCGCGCCGATGACCTCATGGTCCGCGCAATGCGTGGCCTCCTCGAGCGCAATCCCAAAGTAGATCCCGCATCGATTGATGATGTCGCTATCGCTGCTGCAACGCAGACAGGTGATCAGGGAATGAATATCGGACGTAGCGCAACACTTCTTGCAGGTTTACCAAAAACTGTCCCTGGCTACTCCATCGATCGTTGGTGTGCAGGAGCGTTAACTGCAACAACAACTGTTGCTGGTGCAATTGCAATGGGGGCCATCGATATCGCAATCGCTGGCGGCGTCGAACATATGGGCAATCACCCAATGGGCGAACTCATGGATCCCAATCCTCGCTACTTGGCAGAAAAGTTGGTGGAACAAGATGCGCTTGCAATGGGTGCAACTGCTGAACGTTTGCACGATCGCTTTCCTCATTTAACAAAAGAGCGCGCAGATGCATATGCGCTCGCTTCACAAGTAAAGACTGCACAGGCTTATGCCGATGGAAAGATTCAACGAGATCTCATTCCCACTGCGGCGCGTAGCGCTGAACTTGGCTGGGGCATCGCAACTGTTGATGAGGCGCCACGTCCCACAACAACGATGGAAGGTCTTGCCGGCTTAAAGACGCCTTTCCGTCCAGCAGGGCGCGTCACTGCAGGAAATTCATCAGGGCTCAATGACGGCGCAACAGCTGCTCTTCTTGCAAGTGAAGATAAGGCGAAAGAACTTGGCCTCACTATTAAAGCTCGCATGGTCACCTTTGCATTTGCTGGCGTTGAACCAGAAGTTATGGGTTATGGCCCAGTTCCTTCGACAATCAAAGCTCTCGGAAAAGCGGGCTTGAAGATTGAAGATATCGGAGCATTTGAAGTCAATGAAGCTTTTGCTGTGCAAGTTCTTGCATTCCTCGATCACTTTGGAATCGCAGATGATGACCCTCGCGTGAATCCTTATGGCGGAGCAATCGCTGTCGGCCACCCACTTGCATCATCGGGTGTGCGCCTCATGCTCAACTTGGCTCGCACCTTTGAAGAGAAGCCAGATGTGCGTTATGGCATCACCACTATGTGCATCGGCCTTGGTATGGGCGGCACAATCATTTGGGAGAACCCCCATAACAAAGAAGCGCAGATCACAGGAGGTTCAAAGTAATGACAACTGCAATTCAACTTCCTGAAGGCGCACCTGAAGAAGTCGTCACCAACGCACTTGTTCGCGATGTCGACCTCTCCCCCTTTGGTTTTAAGGGAACGCTCGCTCTCATTACTCTCGATAACGGTTTTGATCACACACGGCCCAATACATTTGGCCCACAGTCATTAATGGCGCTCGATGCTGCCATTACTGATGCTGCTTCCCGCAAACCAGCTGCGATTGCAATCACTGGCAAGCCATTTATCTTCGCAGCGGGCGCAGATCTTTCAGCACTCGCATTCCTCAATAAGCGAGAGCAAGCAGTGGCAATCGGCAAGTTAGGCCACGACGTCTTCCGTCGCTTCGATGAAATCGGAATTCCTACCTTCGCATTTATCAACGGCCTTGCACTCGGCGGCGGACTCGAAGTTGGACTTCACTGTAACTACCGCACTCTTTCAGCAACTGCATTTACTGCGTTGCCTGAAGTATTTCTTGGCCTCGTTCCTGGTTGGGGTGGAGCGACCATCGTTCCTAAATTAATTGGACCAGAACGTGCAGTGCAGGTCATTATCGGCAATGCACTCAATAACAACACGATGATGAAATCTAAGGATGCCCTTGGCCTTGGCATCGTCGATGCGGTTTATGCGCCTGCAGATTTCCTTGAGAAATCCGTTGCCTTTGCAGCATCCATTCTGAGCGGTGTGACAAAGATTGAACGAAAAGATTATTCAAGCGATCCTGCATGGGATGCAGCCCTTGCTGCTGGTCGAACAGCTGCGCTGAAGAAATATGGCGGGGCAGAGATTGCATCTCCCATGAAGGCTCTCGAACTGATCGCTGCAGCTAAGACCAATACTCGCGGCCAAGGTTTTGATGCAGAAGATGCCACTTTGGCAGATCTGACCATGTCCGATCCGCTTCGCGCATCACTCTATGCATTTAACGTCATCCAGAAGAAACGTAAGAAAGTTGAAGGAGCACCAAAGCCTGCTCTTGGTCGCAAGGTTGCTCGCGTAGGTGTTGTAGGTGCAGGACTTATGGCATCACAACTCGCTCTCCTCCTTCTTCGCAATCTCAAATGCCCTGTTGTCATGACAGATATCGATCAAGAGCGCGCCGATAAGGGCGTTGCATGGGTAAAGAATGAGCTTGCAAAGTTAGTTGAGAAGAAGCGCATGAGCGCAGAATCTGCAGGCCGTCTCTCACTACTCATTAGCGGATCTTCTGATCAGCAAGTCTTTGCCGGGTGCGACTTCGTCATCGAAGCAATCTTTGAAGAGCTTTCTCTCAAACAAGAACTCTTCAAGAAGCTCGAGAAGATTGTCGGACCTGAATGCGTTCTAGCAACCAACACCTCTTCACTCTCCGTAGAGCGTATGAGCGAAGGGCTTGAACATCCAGAGCGCGTAGTTGGCTTCCACTTCTTCAACCCTGTTGCTGTGATGCCACTTCTTGAAGTTGCTCGCACATCAAAGACTGATGATGCAACTACTGCTACTGCAGTCAACATTGGCAAAGAACTCAAGAAGACAATGATCATCTGTAAGGATGCACCGGGCTTTGTCGTAAATCGTCTCCTTACTCGCTTCATGGGTGAGATCACCGATGCCGTTGATGAAGGAACTGATCCAGCAACAGCAGATAATGCGATGCGCGCAATTGGTTTCCCTATGTCTCCATTCGAACTTCTGGGCCTTGTCGGTCCAGGCGTTGCGCTTCATGTTGCAGAAACACTCAATGCAAATCTAGGTCCTCGTTACCGCATCTCTCCAACGATGCAGGCGATGGTCAAAGAAGGCGTCAAGACTTTCTACATTAAAAACGAAGATGGCTCTGTGGCCCCAAACCCTGCAGCTCTCGCTCTTGTTCATAAGGGAACTACTCCCTCAACTGCCGAAGAAGTTCGTCTACGCGCACTCAAGGCGTTGGCGGAAGAAGCACGCATGATGCTCGATGAAGGCGTTGTCTCATCTCCTGCAGAAATTGATCTCTGTATGTTGATGGGTGCTGGCTGGCCGATGCATCTCGGCGGAATCTTGCCGTACTTAGATCGTGAAGGAATTAGCGAGACTGTGTGCGGTCAGCGTTTTCATGCGCCGGGAATTGCATCTCTTCCACAGTAGAGCTCCACTCGACAATGTCGCGTGAAATCTTCTGAGCAGTAATTCCTAGATCTTCAAGGATCTCTGCACGCTTTGAATGTTCGATAAATTCAAGTGGAACACCGATGCTATGAAGTGCGACATTGAGTCCTGCCTCGCGGAACATCTCGGAGATTGAGCTTGCAATACCTCCGTGGCGAATTCCATCTTCAAGAACTACGACGCTCTTATAGCGCTGTGCCATGGTGACCAGAGACTGTGGAAGTGGCTTCACCCAACGAGGATCGATGACAGTAACGCCAACTCCTTCGCGGTATGCCTGTGATGCCGCCTCGACTGCGATGGCAGCCATTGCGCCAACAGAGATTAGAAGTACATCTGCGCTTTCTCCACGATAGAGAACATCGATGCCATCGCGGCGTTCGAATGCAGGAATATCTATCTGTACTGCGCCCTTAGGGAAACGCACTAGGGATGGTGCATCGGAAATTTCGAGAGATTCGCGCAGTGTCTCGCGAAGGCGGGCTGCATCGCGAGGAGCTGCAACGTGAAGTGTCGGAACAATTCCTGTGAGCGCCAGATCCCACATACCGTTATGTGAAGGACCGTCGTCGCCAGTAATGCCTGCGCGGTCGAGCACAAAGGTAACTCCGGCCTTATGGAGCGCAACATCCATCAACATCTGATCGAATGCGCGGTTGAGGAATGTTGAGTAAACAGCAACGACGGGATGCATACCCGCAAAGGCAAGGCCAGCTGCACTTGTGACTGCATGCTGTTCTGCAATTCCTACATCGATGGTGCGTTCTGGGAATGCCTTTTCAAATTTATCAAGCCCTGTAGGGCCCAGCATTGCTGCAGTAATTGCGACAATATCTTTACGTTCGTGTCCGAGAGCAACAAGTTCATCAGAGAAGACGCTCGTCCAGCTGGTGACTGACTTTCCAAGAGGTAGCCCTGTCTCAGCATCAACAATTCCGACTGCGTGGAACTTCTCAGCTTCATCTTCAACTGCTGGCTTATGTCCCTTGCCCTTTTCGGTGATGACATGCAGCAGAACGGGTTCGCCAAATTCTTTAGCCTGAGTAAGCGCGCGCTCCATGGCAGCGACATCATGGCCATCGATAGGACCGACATACTTCAAACCGAGATCTTCAAACATTCCCTGTGGGGCGACAATATCTTTAATGCCCTTCTTCATTCCGTGAAGAGTTTCGTAGATAGGGCTGCCTACGACAGGAGTCTTTGCGAGAACTTCTTTGCCCCAATCGAGGAAGCGTTCGTAGCCACGTGTCACACGAAGAGTTGAAAGATAGGTCGCAACTCCACCAATTGTTGGTGAGTATGAACGTTCATTATCGTTAACGACGATGATCAAATTGCGATCGTTAGCGGCAGCAATATTATTGAGCGCTTCCCATGACATTCCGCCTGTGAGCGCTCCATCGCCGACGACAACAACGACGTGGCGATCTGTTTGACCAGTGAGTGAAAATCCGCGAGAAATTCCATCGCCCCATGAAAGCGCGGTCGATGCATG
>WLKV01000048.1 GCA_009701085.1 Actinomycetota bacterium
AACAATCGCATCTGTCTTGAAGTGATTGATAATGGAATTGGAGGCGCGAACGTGCAAGATGGCCATTACGGTTTACCCGGTCTCATTGAGCGAGTACATAATCTCGGCGGAAGTATCACTATCGAAAGTATCGAAGGAACTCGTATCGCACTACTGATCTGATCCATTTAATTATTGCGCTGATTATCGATGATCATGCTGTCGTACGAGGTGGTGTTCGTAAAGCTCTCGAGCAACGTGAGAAATTTGAGATATTCGAGGCAGCTTCTCGCTCTGAAGGGCTTGCGCAGATTGCAAAGATCAATCCCGCTCTCATTATCGTCGATATCAATCTGCCCGATGGTAATGGTCTCGAAATAGTTTCGTGGGTCCGTTCTATCTCTTCCCAAACTGCCCTCGTTGTCTTAAGCCTCAATGAGAGCGATGAATATGTACTTGCTGCAATGAACGCTGGTGCAAGTGCTTTTGTGCAGAAAGCTGCGCCGCTGAGTGAACTCATGGCCAGTATCGAGCATGCGCTCTCTTCTCCCCTCACCTTCTCATCACGAGATATTGCAGGGGCTATGGCGAGATCGCGAAATACATTTGAACTTTCGCAACGAGAATTGCAGATACTTTCTCAGCTTCATAAAGGGGCGCCCCTAAAGGAGTTCGCGCAATCCCTCTTCATCACAGAGTCAACGCTCAAGACACACCTCAGCGCTATCTATAGAAAGTTGGGTGTGAAGAATCGTGTGCAAGCAATTGAAAAGGCGAAGCAATCAGGGCTTGGTTAACAGTGAAGCGAAGCGAGTAGCCCATAACTCCCAGCGCCATTCATCGATAATCCACTGCCTTCCTCGTGTACCCATTCGTTCTGCTAATTCAGGGTTCTTTAGAAGTCTTATTGCTGCTTCGGCCACATCGCGTGATGACGTTCCATCGACAGCAAATCCCGTTTCTCCTTCTAGAACTGCATCAGGGGCTCCCCCAGATTTTCCACCGATGACTGCAAGTCCACATGCGCTTGCTTCTAAATAGACGATACCGAGACCTTCTACCTCAAGCCCGGCCAGCCTCGAGCGAGATGGCATAGCGAAGATATCGCCCACGCAGATATAGCGAGGAAGTTCTGCATAGTGAATTCGGCCGATAAATGAAATTGCATGACTGACTCCAAGATCATCAGCACGCTTAACTAAGTAATCTTTATACGGACCTTCGCCGATAAAGAGAAGATGTGCATCGGGAAGAGTGCTCAGAATCTGAGGCATCGCTTCGACGAGTGTGTCTTGACCCTTGCGATGAACAAGTCTGCCGACCGAGACGATGACTTTCTTATTGGCAAGTCCAAGTTCTGCACGCAGAGTTGCGGCTTTGGGTTGCGGTGAGAAATGTTCAGTATCAATACCTGGTGCAATCTTCACCATGGAATCAACTGCGCGCTGCGATAAGGCGCGAGAAATTTGAGAACGGGTGTAGCTACCTAAATATGTAAGGTGATCTGTCCCATTACCAATGCGGCGTATAGCCCAGGAAAATGGCCAGAGTTTTGCCCACCACACTTCGTGGCCATGTGTCAGCGCAACAATGCGCGTTGCACCTGCACGTCGCAGCCCATGAGACAAAAGACCCAGCGGCGCTGCCGCGCCAAAGAAAACGGTCGATATCGATTCTTCGCGAAGTACCTTTCGAACTGCTCTGCCAACGCGCAGAGAAGGAAGCAATACCTTCGACTTGTCGCGGATTACGCGAACACCGTAGTTCTGAAGCCACGCTTGGTCGAAGGGCTCAGAGCCTTCTTGTGATGAGGTGTAGACGATGACTGAATTCTTAGGAAGTCTCTCGATGAGGCCAATAACAAAGGTTTCAATTCCTCCTGCGCGAGGTCCGAAATCATTTGTAATGCAGAGGATCGGTGATGAGCTCATTAGAACCGGCGGACAGCAACCAAAGGTTTACGGCCCATTGAAGTATCTGCGACTTTTACACGAGACCCAGAACGCGGAGCATGGACCATGCGGCCGCCACCGAGATAAATTCCTACGTGCGAAACTGGACGGCCAAAGAAGAGTAAATCTCCAGGCTTCTTCTGACCGAATGGGATGGATTTACCCATTCGTGATTGCGCAGCCGATGAGTGTGGCAGTGAAACTCCGGCAGATTGGAAAGCGCGCATGGTGAGGCCGGAACAATCCCAGGTGGTGAGTCCAGCTGCGCCAAAGACGTATCGATCCCCAATTTGTGCGAGAGCGTACTTAAGGGCGATACCGCTTCGACCAGAAACACCCGCTGCTGATTTAGCTGCGGCGAGAGAAGATGCTTGATCTGCATTCTCTTGATCCTCAGCCAATTTAGCGAGGCGTTCGCGATCTTCCTTCTTCAATTTGGAGAGAAGTAACTCAGCTTGTGCCAATTTTCGCTGGGCAAGTGCGCTTCTCTCTGCAAGATTTTTCTGAAGAACCTTTACTTGAGCAAGTCGATCGCTGACTGTAAGCGAAGTTGCATTAAGGGCCTGCTCAGCAGATTGAAACTTACGTAGTTGAGTCGACTTACGACGTGTAATCGCTTCAAGAGAGCCCGCTGATGAAAGATATAACGCAGGGTCAGATGAGAAGAGAAGTTCGAGGCTCTGACTGAGCGACCCAGACTTGTATTGATTGACGGCAATCGCACCGAGAGTTTTTGAAATAGCATCGACAGTCTTTCCTTGCACCGCGGCTTGCGCCTGAATTCCAGCAAGGCTTCGAGTCAGCGATGCCAACTTCACCTTTGCTTCTTGCGCGCCTTCTGCAGCTGTCGTCGCTTCTTCTTCAAGTCGATTTACTTGTGCCTGAACTTGCGCGAGAGTCTGCGCGGCAGTTGCCACAGGCGATGTGAGCGAGGAGATGAGAATGATGGTCGATGCCATGAAAGCGGCAGCACTCAATCTCTTTCTCATGTTTTAAGGCTAACGCTCCAGTATGCGCATTTTCAATTTTGAACGGGGTATTTGGCTGATAATTGGGTGAGAAAGTACATATTCTTACGCACATGACAGTCACAGTGACACTCGTGGTCGGGGCCGATGGCTCAACCTCAAAGAACGGTAATTCTGCTGGAGTATCAAGTGCCGCAGATCGTTCCGCCTTTCTTGCACGTCGCCGTTTAGCAGATTGCATTCTGATTGGTGGAAATACTGCACGCACAGAGCCTTATCACCGTACTCCCGTGCCCGTGATTGTCTTATCAAAGAGCCTCATCAACCCATTGGCAGATAATCGCCTAGCTCACTGTTGGAATCTCTCACCGGCAAAAGCAATCGAGAGAGCCAGAACAACATTTGGTCCCCATATCCATGTCGAAGCTGGAGTTGCGATTATTCGTGAACTTATCGCAGCAGATCTTGTCGATGCAATTGAATTGAGTATTACCGAGGTTACTGGCGGAGAAGACTTAATCAACGTTCCCGAACTTCTTGCGCACTTCCCTCACCAGAGTGAAAAATCTGAGTCAGGTACGCGATTTATCTCTGCTCGAAAGTAGTTAGAAGGCAGAGATAATCGATACACCCACAACTGCAAGAGCAATACCTACATATTGCACTTTATGTAGCCGTTCGTGGAGAAATTTGTAGGCCAAGAGCGCAGTGGCGATGGGATAGAGCGAACCCAGCACCATGGCAAGTGAGACAAGGCCCTTCGTTGTTGCTACTCCCAAGAGAAGGTTTGCTGCGAAATCAGCAACTCCGATAAAGATAAGGATGGGAAGTTCTGGCTTTCCAAGCCCACCAATATGTCGGTAGCGAGCAAAGATTCCTAACCCGATAACTAAAGTTGTTGTGCGCATCATCGTCATTGTCATGAGCGCGCTGCTCTGTGAACCGATAGCCATAAAGACGAGTGCGAGTCCAAAGAAGATTGCAGCAGAGAGCGCAAGGAGAACTGGTTTGAGAGGTAACCCTTGAGAAACTTCAGGGCCACTTGCGAGGAATCCACCAATCAGAGCCGCAGCGACACCCACACTGACAATCGTTGAGAGTTGATCGCCTTTAATAACGATTGCATAAGCCAGAGGAATGAGCGCACCGAGTGAACTAATGGGAGATACAACTCCCATGCGACCTGTGGAGAGAGCTCCATACAAACTGATCAGGCCGGCATACCCAGCAAGTCCGGCGAGTGCACCTGCAAAGAAGTAACCACCATCACCAAATGCTTCTGCGCTCCATGCTCCCGTAAGAAGGACTAAGAGAACCCCGGTGATAAATCCAATTGCTTGGCTTGTAGCAAGGACTGCAACTGCAGGAAATCTCTTACTCAATTTTCCTGCGTGGTAGTCGGCGCTTCCCCATAATCCGCTCGAAAGAAGTGCAAGGAGGCTGGCCATGGCGAGGACTCTACCTGCCTATCCCCTCAGCCTCCCATCTAAAGGGCTCTTCGAACTTTAGAATTAATCAGTGAAATCGACATTTACTTTTGAAGAGATGATCGAGCTTCTTCGTACTTTCACTCCACGCGATGAAATCATTTTGGAGGAAGTACCCGCGCCCCAGAAACTTGCTGCCTACTCATTTGCCTTTACCGCTGATATCTCTAATGGACAGAGCGGCGATGCCGAAGATGAAGTTGCTTCTGGCAGATTTGTCATCCTGCATGAACCTGGCGGTCAAGATACGTGGGAAGGTGATTTTCGCTGCGTCAGCTTTATGCGCGCTGATGTTGAGAGCGAGATGCAGGAAGATCCACTTCTTCCTGAAGTTGGCTGGAATTGGCTCCTTGATTCACTCAATGCAACGGGCGCGCAATACAACGCACCGAGCGGAACAGTGACTCGCGTATCAAGTGCATCATTTGGAAAACTTTCTCCGCGACATGATGATTCTGAAATCGAAATTCGCGCATCATGGTCGCCTCAGATTAATTCACCTCAGGACATATTTGCCCACGTGCAAGCGTGGTGCAATCTCATGACTGAAGTTGCTGGCTTGCCACCTATTCCCGATGGAGTCGCATCCATTAGTGCAGCACGTCGCCGTGGCTGACGAAGAACTTCCAGTCGCAACTCCCCTACTGCGCCCAGCCGAAGGTGTGCCGGCTGTCATCGATACTGAAGCGGCCTTCGATGAGGCTCTTTCTCAGCTTGCACAAGGAACGGGGCCATTTGCATTCGATGCTGAACGAGCATCTGGATATAAATACAGCGCCCGCGCATATTTAATTCAGATAAAACGTACTGGTGGCGGATTGCACCTTATTGATCCGATTCCCTTTGGACCGGGACATCGCTGCTTCACTGCACTCAATGAGTTAATCCAAGGCGTGGAAGTTATTCTGCATGCAAGTACGCAAGATTTACCGTGCCTTCGCGAAGTAGGTATCTACCCCACTCTTCTCTTTGATACAGAGCTCGGCGGGCGCATTGCAGGTCTGCCCCGCGTAGGTCTTGGCCCGTTGCTTGAAACGTTGATAGGTGTATCACTTGCTAAAGAGCACTCTGCTGTTGATTGGTCGACGCGACCTCTTCCGCAGGAATGGCTCAACTATGCAGCTCTCGATGTGGAACTTCTCGTTGAGTTACGTGACAAGGTGTATCAATTACTCGTCGATGCAAAGAAATGGAAATGGGCCGAAGAAGATTTTGCCTCAATCATTTCTGCACCACCTCCTCCACCACGTATTGATCCTTGGAGACGAACATCAGGGATGCATAAGGTTAAAAAGCGCAACCACATGGCGGTCATTCGTG
>WLKV01000049.1 GCA_009701085.1 Actinomycetota bacterium
AAAGGAGAGCTCATGTTGAAGAAGAAAGTTATTGCGCTCGGTGTTGTAGCAATTGCTGCTTCACTTTTGGCAGCGCCATCAGCAAACGCTGGTGCAAAGCCTGCCGCAAAGGCAAATGTTGGAGATGAATGTCTTCGCGAAGGCACAAAAGCTGCAGGTCGCGGTGTAAACGGAACTGATCTCACATGTACCAAGGTTGCAACAGGTACTTTCGCTGGATCACTTCGTTGGTGGTACCCAGAGATGAAGCCTTACGGAACGCTTGAATGGGTTTCATCATCTGCAATCGGTGGCGGATACGGAACGACAGCTATCGCTATCGGTGATGCAATGAAGAAGGAAGGCCTTCTTAAGGATTACACCGTTACATATAAGACAAATGCACCTCTTGGCCTTGGATATTTCTACGACCAGAAGGATCGCAAAGATCTTCTTCTCATCACAGGTTTCGCAATGCCTGGTGGACTTGCAACTAACGGCTCAAAGCTCACAATTACTACTGCACATGCTGTAGCTGGAATCATGCGTGAAGCAGAGGCATTCGTTGTTCCAACTTCATCGAAGTACAAGACAATCAATGACTTACTTGCAGATATCAAAGCAAATCCAAAGGCTGTCGCAATCGGTGGCGGTAACTACGGTGGAGTTGACCACGTAACTGTGGCAACACTTGCTGCAACTGTCGGCGTTAAGGCCACAGACCTCAACTACATCCCATACTCAGGTGGCGGAACACTTACACCTGACGTTATTGGTGGACGTGTTGCTGTTGGTATCTCAGGAACTTCTGAATTCTCTTCATACGTTGCAGCTGGAAAGATGCGCGTACTTGCAGTGACTTCACCAAAGCCTCTTAAGGTCATCAAGGGCAAGACTCTCGTTCAGCAGGGTGTGGATCTCACATTCGGTAACTGGCGCGGAATCCTTGCACCATCTGATCTTGCACCGGCTGATTTGCTCAATACCCTCAAGGTTATTGATGCACTTCACTCAACACAGTCTTGGAAGGACACATTGGTCGCTAAGTCATGGATCGATGAGTACCGCGCTGGAGATGCATTCTCTAAGTGGATTAAGACAGAGAACACAGCAATCATCAACGTTCTCACCGATTTCAAGTTGATCAAGTAAGGTCAATTTAAAATCAACGTTAAATTGCCTCAAGGCGGAAAGAGTGAGCTCACATTTGTGGGCTCACTCTTTCTCCTTGGTCTCATCGTCTTCTGGGATACAGCACGCACGGAACTTCCAGCATTTAATCTGACTGTCAGCCCTAAAGTCTTTCCCTTCGCAATTGCCATCCTCTTGATGGCGCTGAGCGCTCTGCTCTTTATCAATATTCTGCGTGGCGATACCGCTATACCTGAAGGCCTTGAAGCAGGGGACCCGGTCGAGAAATCTGATTACAAGACTTTTGCATTAGTACTTGCTTCACTCTTTGCATTCTTACTTCTTATCGAGCGCGCGGGATTTATCATCGCCGCCTCAATCACATTCTTTGGAATTACCGTTGCTTTTGATAATAAGAAGCATCTTCGTGCCGCGGTATTTGGCACGCTCTTTATTACCGTCATCTACTTCTCATTTACCCATTTCCTCCACGTGCAGCTACCGGCCGGAATTTTGAAGGGTATCTAATGAATAGCTTCAACTCACTCATCGATGGTTTCGCCAGCGCACTCACTCTGAGCAACTTAGGATTCGGACTTCTCGGCACATTCCTTGGAACTCTTGTTGGAGTTCTTCCAGGAATTGGACCCGCTCTCGCAATTGCGCTCCTTCTTCCCATCACCTACACAGTGAGCCCCGCATCTGCGCTGATTATGTTTGCCGCTATCTATTACGGCGCTATGTATGGTGGATCAACAACATCAATCTTGCTCAATACCCCTGGAGAATCAGGGTCAGTTATTACCGCTCTCGAAGGTAACAAGATGGCGCGCAATGGTCGCGCTGGAGCAGCTCTTGCAACAGCTGCAATTGGCTCATTCGTTGCTGGAACTATCGCCACATTGATCTTGGCATTTACCGCTCCGACGATTGCAGATTTAGCCATCAAAGTAGGTGCTGCAGACTATGTAGCGCTCATGCTCGTTGCATTCACAACAGTATCTTCACTTCTTGGAGCCTCACAGATTCGTGGATTTATCTCACTCGCAGTGGGTCTCGTTCTCGGACTTGTCGGCGCAGATCTTCAATCAGGTCTCTCTCGCCTTACCTTTGGCAACCAGGCTGCTGTTGAAGGAATCGAAACAGTTCCTGTCATCGTTTCAATCTTCGCTCTTGGTGAAGCGCTCTATATCGCAAGCCGATTTAAAGAACTGGGTTGGAACATTATTCCCATGAAGGGCAAAGCCCTCATGACTCGCGATGATTGGAAGCGTTCATGGAAGCCCTGGCTTCGTGGAACAGCTTTAGGTTTCCCACTTGGAGTTATTCCCGCTGGTGGCTCTGAAGTACCTACATTCTTAAGCTATTCAGTAGAGAAGAAGTTATCGAAGAACCCCGAAGAGTTTGGTCACGGAGCTATTGAAGGTGTTGCGGGGCCAGAGGCTGCCAACAATGCAAATGCTGCTGGCGCACTCGTTCCACTCTTAGCGTTAGGTCTACCAACATCTGCAACTGCAGCGGTAATTCTCGTAGCTTTCCAGACTTATCAAATTCAACCCGGACCAACGCTATTCCTCACTAATGGTGCGCTGATCTGGACTTTGATTGCCTCACTCTTTATTGGCAACACACTTCTCTTGGTACTGAACCTTCCACTGGTACGTGTGTGGGTTCAATTGTTAAAGGTTCCACGCCCATACCTCTTTGCGGGCATTGTGACCTTTGCAATGTTGGGCGCTTACGCTCTCAATACATCGACCTTCGATGTCGAAGTAGCGATTGCAATCGGAATTGTTGGATTCTTATTCCGCAGATTCGGAATGCCAATCACTCCGCTTATTCTCGGTTTAATTCTTGGACCAAACCTTGAACTTCAATTCCGACGCGCACTCCAAATCAGTGCGGGGGATTACGGAACTCTGTGGGCATCACCGCTCTCAAAGGTCCTCTACGCAGTGCTATTGCTTGCTCTCTTCACACCAATTATTACTCGCGTAATGAAGAAGGTTCGTAAGGACGCTCACGCGTAATCGCGATGTCTCAATCTCGATGGGCTACAAAATTACTTTATAGCTCTGCAATAACCCAAGGCGCGATCTATGTCATCAGACCGATGATCACTTATCGCGCACTTGAGTTAGATGCTTCGGCATCAACGATTGGATATATCGCTGCGGTCTATGCACTCTTTCCAGTTCTCCTTGCTCTCACCTTTGGAAAGATGGTGGGGCAGATTGGTGAAGGTCGATTCGTCATCATCGGAACTTTCTTCATCGGGGTATCGGCTGCACTTCTGTTGACTGCACACTCTCTCTTTCTCTTAGCAATTGCAGCTGCGCTCTCAGGCCTTGCACATCTTGCGTGCATGGTGGGTGGACAGACCATGGTTGCGCTCAAAAGCCCAACAGATCAATATGAAGAACATTTTGGACGGTACACATTTAGCGCATCACTTGGACAGATGGTTGGGCCAATTCTTGCAACGCTCGTTGCTGGCTCCACTGGAGTAATGCCTAAATCCACAAGCGCAGCATTTGCACTCGCACTCGCCTTAGCTGCAATTGCAATGGTTCCAGTAATTTCCTGGCGAAATGAGCCACCTACTGTGCGCGGCCGTAAAGAAGATTCTGGTGCACTGCGTGCAGCAGGAGTGCTACTCAAGAAACCCGGAATGTTCGCTGCAATCTTTATGTCACTCGCTATCTCCTCCACCGGAGATATCTTGGTTGTCTTTCTCCCTCTCTATGGCAACGAAAATCAATTCTCTGCGCTCTCTATCGGAATTATTATTTCGATTCGGGCAGCAACATCGATGGCATCTCGCTACTTCTTAGGTCGCCTCAGTGCGCGATTTACTCCGCGCCAATTGCTCACAACCAGTAATGCAGTTTCAATTGCAATGTGCATTGCGATGGCATTTGCACCCAACCCGTGGGTGCTCGGTGCCGTTGTATTTATTGCAGGTTTCTCACTTGGAGTGGGCCAACCTCTGACGATGACCTTGATTTCTCAATTAACCGCCCCAGATGAGAGAGCCCTCGCCGTCTCAACCCGCCTGACCGGCAACCGCCTTGGCCAATTCCTTATCCCGGCTGCAGCTGGCTTGCTCGCCGCCTCGGCTGGAACGAGCGCCGTCTTTATAGGCTTGGCGATCCTGGTTTCGACCACATTTCTGCCTCGCCAGTAGAGGTCAATCCATCCTTTTTAGCCAATTTCCCTTATAAGGGGGGTCGGCCATAGAATCTCCCTTCGCGCTCCAAGAAATCCACAAGGTTTCAAGGGGTTCGACCCTGTTCGTTCAATTCGAAAAAGAGAAGAAGGTATTCATCCTTGGCTAGTAAAGATGGTGCGATCGAAATCGAAGGCACCGTTGCTGAGGCGTTACCTAACGCAATGTTTCGTGTTGAGCTAACAAATGGACATAAGGTCTTGGCACATATCAGTGGAAAGATGCGAAAGAACTACATTCGTATTTTGCCTGCTGACCGTGTGATCGTAGAGCTCAGTCCATACGACCTTACAAAGGGTCGAATTATTTACCGTTACAAGTAAGTAATTCGCCACTAACAAAAGGAAATTCGCGTGAAGGTTAATCCAAGCGTGAAGAAGATTTGCGACAAGTGCAAAGTCATTCGTCGCAAAGGTCGCGTAATGGTGATCTGCGAAAATCTTCGTCACAAGCAGCGTCAGGGCTAATACCCAGACAATAAGTACGCGTGATGCGACTTAACTAGAAATAGTTAAGACCCCCGGACCGGTAGGCCAGGGCTCGATAAATATGTCGAGGAGCATTGCGGAGGACCTCCGGAGACAGAAACGGTTGAATACATGGCACGTCTAGTCGGTGTCGATCTTCCACGCGAAAAGCGTGTAGAGATTGCACTCACCTATATTTTCGGAATGGGTCTAACCCGTTCCCACGAAACGCTCAAGGCAACTGGGATTTCTCCAGATACCCGCGTTAAAGATTTGCAAGAATCAGAGCTTGCTCAGCTTCGTGAATACATCGAAGCTAACTACAAAATCGAGGGTGATCTCCGCCGCGAAATCGCAGGCGATATCCGTCGTAAAGTCGAAATCCAGAGCTACCAAGGTATTCGTCACCGTAAGGGACTTCCTGTACGTGGTCAGCGCACACATACAAACGCTCGTACTCGTAAGGGTCCACGTAAGGCAATTGCCGGTAAGAAGAAGGTGACTAAGTAATGGCCGCTCCTAAGTCAAAGACTGCAGCCCCAGCAAAGGGCAAAGTAAAGCTTCGTAAGAAAGAGAAGAAGAATGTTGCTGTAGGTAAGGCTTTTATCAAGTCAACCTTTAACAACACCATCATCTCAATTACAGATCCAACAGGAGCTGTTATCTCTTGGGCATCATCTGGCCAGGTAGGTTTCAAGGGCTCCCGTAAGTCGACTCCATTCGCAGCACAGCTAGCCGCAGAAGCAGCAGCTCGTCGCGCACAGGAGCACGGCCTCAAGAAGGTAGATGTTTTCGTAAAGGGACCTGGTTCCGGACGCGAAACTGCAATCCGTTCATTGCAAGCAGCAGGCCTAGAAGTTGGAGCTATCTCAGATACAACTCCAGCTCCA
>WLKV01000005.1 GCA_009701085.1 Actinomycetota bacterium
TCTATCAAGCGATGGAGTTCTTGCCATGGGGCAATAAGCAGGCGCTCGGTGAAATCGAAGTTCCACCAATTAACGTTGCAGGTAAGCACGTCATCATCTTGGGTGGCGGCGATACCGGAGCAGATTGTCTTGGAACATCCGTTCGCCAAGGCGCAGCAAGTGTTACTCAACTTGAGATCATGCCTCGTCCAACTGAAGAGCGTCCATCATCACAACCATGGCCTACATATCCGATGATCTATCGCGTATCTAGCGCACATGAAGAACTTGATAACCGAATCTTCTCTGTCAGCACCCAAGAGTTTGTGGGCGACGGAAATGGAAATCTCAAGGCTCTCAAGATCGTTGAGACCAAGTTCGAAAATGGAAAGTTCGAACCAGTTCCAGGAACTGAGAAAGAACTTCCAGCGGACTTCGTATTCCTCGCGATGGGCTTTACTGGTCCTGAAAAATCTGCACTGATTGATCAGCTTGAGGTAGAGCTCGATGAACGTGGAAATATCAAACGTGATGAAAACTTCCAGAGCAGTGAAGAAGGAATCTTCGTTGCAGGTGATGCCGGTCGTGGTCAATCTCTCATTGTCTGGGCAATTGCTGAAGGTCGATCAGCAGCCGCTGCAGTGGACCGATATCTTGCGGGGGAGACTCAACTTCCTGCACCTATCGAGCCAACAACTCGCCAACTCATGGTCTAACTTCTAAGTAACTACTAAGCACAGATAAGGTACCGACATGCGCCGCGCCAAAATTGTTTGCACGATGGGTCCAGCAGTTGAATCTCCAGAGAAGGTAAAGGAGCTCATCGCCGCTGGCATGAATATGGCGCGCCTCAACCTTTCCCACGGTGGTTATGAGGAGCACCAAGCTCGCCTCGACCGCGTGCGTTCTGCAGCGAAGGAAGCTGGCAAGGCTGTTGCAATTCTTGTCGACCTACAAGGACCAAAGATTCGTCTCGGACGTTTTGCTGATGGTCCTCATGATCTTGCTCGTGGAGATATCTTCACAATTACAACTGATGAGATTTCAGGAACAAAAGAAAGAGTTGGAACCACATACAAAGGTCTTCCAGGAGATTGCAAAGCTGGCGATCGTATTCTGATTGATGACGGAAAAGTTACTGTCGAAGTTATTGAAGTAAAGGGCAATGATGTTGTCACTAAGTGCATTCAGCCAGGAGCTGTCAGCAATAACAAGGGAATCAACCTCCCAGGTGTTGCTGTCTCTGTTCCTGCAATGTCTGAAAAAGATGAAGCAGATCTTCGTTGGGGACTTCGCGCAGGAGCAGATTTCATCGCACTCTCATTCGTACGTAACGCTGCAGATGTGAAAGATGTCCATGCAATCATGGATGAAGTTGGTATTCGCGTTCCGGTTATCGCAAAGATTGAAAAGCCACAGGCCGTTGATAACTTGGTCGAAATCGTTGCCGCCTTCGATGGCATCATGGTTGCTCGCGGCGACCTCGGAGTCGAACTTCCTATTGAAGATGTTCCAATGGTTCAGAAGCGCTGTGTCGAACTTGCTCGCGATGCTGCAAAGCCAGTGATCGTGGCAACGCAGATGCTTGATTCCATGATTACAAACTCTTCGCCAACTCGCGCAGAAGCAACAGACTGTGCAAACGCTGTTCTTGATGGCGCGGATGCGCTCATGCTTTCAGGCGAAACTTCAGTCGGCGAATTCGCAATTCAAGCAGTGGAAACAATGGCCCGCATCATCGAGCGCACAGAAGAACTCGGTCTCGATCGCATCCGACCATTGTCAAATACACCGCGTACAAAGGGTGGCGCAATCACAAAGGCAGCTGCTGAAGTAGGTCTCATTGTTGGTGCAAAGTTCCTCGTCACATTTACTCAATCTGGTGACTCCGCACGCCGTATCTCACGCCTGCGTTCACCAATTCCAATCCTTGCAATCACTCCTGAAGAAGGCACGTATAACCGCCTTGCACTTTCGTGGGGCGTTGAGCCATTGGTAACTCCCATGGTGAAGCACACCGATGAGATGGTGCTTCAGGCTGACAAGATGCTTCTCGAAGGTAAGCGCGCTGCAATCGGCGAATCAGTCATGATCGTTGCCGGTTCACCTCCAGGAATTCCTGGATCTACAAACGCTATGCGTGTACACACAGTAGGCGATGCCGTTAATGGCGTGGTCGCTGCATATCGTTAATCCACACCATTTCTCGTTTCTCGTATCTGGTCTCTTCTAATACGATAGGGGAGTACGCCTCGGTACTCCAACGGTAGAGAGGGCAGTCTCAAACACTGCATAGTGTCGGTTCGAATCCGACTCGAGGCACATGAGCAACGAAGCCAAGCCAAGCGCGCCAGTGCGCATCCTTGTTGCAGAGGATGAAGCTCTCATTCGCATGGACCTCGTTGAAATGTTGCAAGAAGCCGGTTACGAAGTTGTTGCTCAAGCAACCAATGGCGAAGAAGCAATTGCACTCGCAACAGAACACCAACCAGATTTAGCAATCCTCGATGTGAAGATGCCGGTCCTCGATGGAATTTCAGCGGCCGAGAAAATTATTTCGATTGCTCCAGTCTTGATGTTGACAGCGTTTAGTCAGAAAGAACTCGTTGATCGCGCACGTGATGCCGGCGTCATGGCATATGTTGTGAAGCCATTTACTATCGGCGACCTTGTTCCAGCAATTGAAATTGCTATTAGTCGCCATACTCAGATGAAATCACTTGCCGAAGAAGTTGCCGATCTTCACGAACGACTTGAAACCCGCAAAATTATTGATCGCGCCAAGGGCATTTTGATGAAGGCCCTGAACCTCTCTGAGCCCGAAGCTTTTTCTTGGATTCAGCGAGCTGCCATGGACCGTCGATTGACGATGAAAGAGGTCGCTCACGCGGTAATTTCCCCCGAGGCAGCCCTCGACAAATAGGCCCTTATCTATCGCGCGAAAGCCTTCATTTCGTAACCAAAAAGTAACCTCCCAGGCGGGATTTCGCCCTCTTCCACCTTGTCTCAAGCGTGGGTTGAGCATTACGCTTCACACCTCCCTGTCCCGGGACACAAGCAAGAAAAAACAGGAAGGCATTACATGAATAAGAAGATCGTAAGCGGTCTTGCTATTGCTGCAGCTGCAACTCTCGCCCTTGGCGTAGTTGCAACATCACCAGCATCAGCAGCTGCTAAGACATCAGTTTCACTTGCATTCGAAGGACCACTTACAGGTCCAGATGCACAGCTCGGCCAGGATCAGATTCCAGGCGCGATCTATGCAATCGCTCTTTACAATGCAAAGAACCCAAAGGTAAAGGTCAACCTTGTTAAGGCTGACTCACAGTGCGATGGCACAGTTGCTGCAAACGTAGCTCCTGGTGTTGCTGCTAACAAGGCAGTAATCGGTGTTATCGGAACATCATGTTCAGGTGAAGCACGCGCTTCATTCCCTGCATTCAAGGCAGCTGGACTCACAATGATCGCTCCATCAGCATCAGCTGTTTCACTTACAAATCCAAAGGCTCCAGACCGTGGCTTCCCAGTATTCCACCGCGTCGTTGCACACGATGGATTCCAGGCACCAGCTCTAGCTCGCTACGCAGCTAAGGGTGTTGCTTCACCTAAGTTCTACATCATCGATGACATGACTACATACGGTGGCCCACTTGCTAAGGGTTCAATCCCACAGGCAAAGAAGCTCGGCGATGTTGTTGGTACAGACTCAGTTCCAAAGGGAACAGCTGACTACACATCAGTAGCATCAAAGGTTAAGGCTTCAGGCGCTAACGTTGTTATCTACGGTGGTTACACCACAGATGCAGCGAAGCTCTTCAAGGCTCTTCGCGATGGTGGATACAAGGGAATCTTGGCTTCAGGCGATGGAACAAACACATCTGACTTCCCAGCACTTGCTGGATCAGCAGCAGAAGGTGTTCGTCTCACAGCAGCTGACGTCCCATTCGATTCAATCCTTTCAAAGGCACAGCTTGCTGAGTTCACAAAGATCACTGGAATCAAGGTTCCTGGTCTCTACTCAACAACTGCATACAACGCAACTAACATCTTCCTAGACTGCATTACAAAGGGCGCTACAACTCGTTCAGCGATCCAGCTCTGCGTAACTAACGGTTCATGGACAGGTGCAGGCGGAGAAACCATCAAGTTCGACCGTTACGGCGACATCATTGGTGGAGCTCCAGTCGGTGGTTACCTTGTAAAGAACGGCGTCATCATCTACGACTCAGTTGCTTAATTAGCTCTGACTCTAGAAGTACCGCTGTAAATATGTAGCAATACATATGTTTTAAAGGTGTGGCCACTTTCCTTCGGGGAAGTGGCCACACTTCATAACACTCTTCACCTCAACAGATCGGTTGATATGAATTTTTCAGTAATCACGAGCCAGTTCTGGAGCCTTGTACTACAAGGGCTCGCTCTGGGTCTTATCTACGCCCTTGTATCCCTGGGATACACCATGGTGTACGGAGTCCTTCGACTCATTAACTTTGCAAACTCCGAAGTATTTATGATCGGAACATTTGCCACGCTCTATCTCGAAGTACATGTACTTGGGTATGCAACTAACTCGCCATCGCTTCACGGCGCAAAGTTGGTCTGGACCTTGGTATTGGTATTTATCGGTTCGATGATTGCCTGCGCGCTACTAGCGATGCTTGTCGAAATTGTCGCGTATCGCAGACTTCGTGCTCGCGGTGCCAACCGCCTCGCGTCACTCATTTCGGCGATCGGTGTCTCAATCGCACTCCTCGAAGGTATGCGCATCATCACCATCTCTCGTCCGATGACTACACCACGTCTTCTCGACAAGTGGAGCTTCGGTGAATTCCATGGAGCCAACTTCCGTATCGACACCTTGATGGCGATTGTTGTCCCGATCATTATCTTCGTAGTTCTCGATCGCTTCGTCACCAAGTCACGCCTTGGAAAATCAATCCGTGCAGTGTCGATGTCTGAAGAGAACTCAAAGTTGATGGGTATCAATATCAACCGAGTTATCACCTTAACTTTCTGCATTGGCGGTCTCACCACTGGTGCAGCAGCATTTATCTACACAACCGTCTATGAGAACACCGTCTTTAACGTGGGCTTCAATATGGGTATCGCAGCATTTACTGCAGCGGTTCTCGGAGGTATCGGAAACCTACGTGGCGCTTTCTACGGCGGAATTGCACTGGGCATGCTCGAGCAATTTGCATCAGCGATGCTCGGATCTCAGTGGAAGGCAGTAACTGTCTTTACAGTGCTTGTTGTCGTACTCCTATTCAAACCAAACGGCCTCTTCGGTGAAGCCGTACAGCAGACGAGGACATGATGGCTAACTTAACTCGATTTAATCTCCGCGATAAGGGAGCAGAAATCTGGGCAGGCTGGTCACGACCAGTTCGCACAGTCTTCGTTCTCGCATTTATTGTTCTTATCGGACTCATGCCATTCGCTGCTTCATGGGGCCCAACCAGCTTCTTGAATACTCCGATCACTTCTTTCCAGAACGTATTGGTCTACCCAGTGGGCATGTTCATCATGATGGCCCTTGGCCTCAATATCGTTGTTGGTAAGTCCGGTCTTCTAGACCTCGGTTACGTTGCATTCTTTGCAATTGGCGCTTACTCACAAGGAATTCTTTCAACGCTCTACGGTTGGAATACATGGGAAGTAATGCCTTTCGGAATCGGTTTTGCGATGCTCGCAGGTGTAATTCTCGGACTACCTGCACTTCGCCTTCGCGGTGACTATCTAGCAATCATCACTCTTGGTTTTGGTGAAATTGTTCGTATCGTTGCGATTAACCTCTCAGTGACAGGTGGACCTAACGGAATTCCTGGAATTCCTAATCCTCCAAGCGTTTTTGGACTTCACTTCGATCTCATGCACCCAGAAACATTCTTCTGGCTCGTCTTTGCAATGATTCTCCTCGTTATCTGGATGGTACGTAGATTTACGATTCGCCGCCCAGGTCGCGCATGGGAAGCAATCCGCCAAGATGAAGATGTGGCAGCGCTCATGGGTGTTAACACTCTTGTTTACAAACTCTGGTCATTCGTGATTGGTGCTGCTGTAGGTGGCGCTGCAGGCGTTCTCTACGCATCCAAGGTCATGGTGATTTCACCAGATATGTTTAAGTTCGATGTCTCAATCTTGATTCTCGCCTGTGTTGTCTTCGGTGGAATTGGAAATATCTGGGGCGTAGTACTTGGTGCGGGAATTCTCGCTTATATGCCTGAGCGCATCCGCTTTATCTCAGATGCTCGCCAACTCGTCTTCGGACTTGTTCTGATCATCATGATGAATATGCGTCCTGACGGCCTCTTGCCTCGCAAGAAACGCGAAAAAATTACAGAGAAGGGTGCAAAGTAATGTCTGAAAAACTTCTCGAACTCAAAAACGTCACCATCAAGTTTGGTGGAGTTACAGCTCTCAACGAAGTTAACTTCCATGTTAATCGCGGCGAGATCTGCGCACTCATCGGACCAAACGGCGCAGGAAAGACAACAGTCTTCAACGTTGTCACAGGTGTCTACCCGCTTACTTCAGGCGAGATCACCTTCAAGGGCGTCAACCTTGCAGGGTTAAAGCGCCACCAAGTAACGAAGTCGGGACTTGCGCGTACATTCCAGAACGTTCGTCTCTTTGGAGATATGACCGCTCTAGAAAATGTTATTACTGCAACCGATGTTCACAAGAAGACAGGTCTTCTCCGTGCACTTATCGGAACTCCTCTCAACCGCAAGGAAGAGCGTGAATCCAAGGAGCGCGCACATGAGCTATTAGCACTTATGGGTATCGACCATCGTGCAGATCAGCTCGCAAAGAATCTTCCTTACGGAGATCAGCGTCGCCTTGAAATTGCTCGCGCACTCGGAACAGAGCCAGAGCTCTTGCTCCTTGATGAACCAGCAGCAGGCTTCAACCCCGCTGAAAAGGTAGAGCTAGCAAATCTCATCAAGAAGATTCGCGATAAGGGCTACACAGTTCTTCTTATCGAGCACGATATGTCGCTCATCATGGGAATCTCAGATCGCGTCGCAGTTCTCGACTTCGGTCAGAAGATTGCAGATGATCTTCCAACAGTTGTCCAAAATGACCCTCGTGTGATCGAGGCTTACCTAGGAGTGCCAGCAGATGCGTCTTGAAATTAAAGATCTTCGCGTTCACTACGGCAAGATTGAAGCCATCAAGGGCGTATCAGTCGTTGTAAACCAAGGCGAAATTGTCACACTCATCGGCGCTAACGGCGCAGGTAAGACAACTATTCTCAAGACCATTTCAGGTCTTCGTCCGGTATCAAGTGGTGAAATTACATTTGATGGCGAAAATATCAACAAGATCCCAGCGCACGAACGCGTTGATCTCGGTATCTCACAAGTCCCTGAAGGCCGTGGAATCTTCCCTGGTATGACAGTTCTTGAAAACCTCGAGATGGGTAAGTTCAACCGCAAAGATCGTAAGCACGAGATGGATGAGGATCTAGATCGCGTCTACACCTTGTTCCCACGTTTGAAGGAGCGCACAGCGCAAGCTGGCGGAACTCTTTCAGGTGGAGAACAGCAGATGCTTGCCATGGGTCGCGCTTTGATGGCACGTCCAAAGGTCTTGTTGCTCGATGAACCTTCAATGGGTCTTGCTCCTCAGATGATTGCAAATATTTTCCGCATCATCACTGAGATCAATAAGCAGGGCGTAACGATTCTCTTGGTTGAGCAGAATGCACAGCAGGCGCTACAGCGCGCACATCGTGCCTATATTCTCGAAACCGGAAGCGTTACAAAGGAAGCAGCAGCTTCTGACCTTCTTAATGATCCAGCTGTACGCGAGGCTTACCTCGGAACAGGTGCTCACTAAGTAAGTAAGTTACTCCTTATTTAAAATGAGGCAGGTTATGCGAGCAGTACATGTTCGCTGACCTGCCTCGTTTGTTATCACAATCTCATAGACGCAGAGTGTGCGACCTAGCGAGATAGGGGTTGCTACTGCGGTGACAAAGCCACTGGTTGCAGATTTATGGTGAGTGGCATTGATATCGACGCCAACAATTTTGCGATCAGGACCGGCATGTAATTGAGTGCCGATAGAACCCAGAGACTCTGCAAGAACTACGTTGGCTCCACCGTGGAGAAGGCCGATAGGTTGAGTATTGCCTTCAACGGGCATGCGAGCCACTAAGCGTTGTGGCGAAACTTCAAGCATTTCGATACCCATCTTGATATCGAGAGCCCCTTGGCCACGCTCTTTGATAATTGCTAAGTAATCAGGTTCGGTCATAGTAGATGAGTTTATATCTATGATGAGCGCCATGGCTACGAAGAGATTGCTCCTTATTGATGGCCACTCAATGGCGTATCGAGCATTCTTCGCACTTCCTGCCGAAAACTTCACCACTGCCCAGGGTCAACACACCAATGCAATTTATGGCTTTGCCACGATGTTGATCTCACTTCTCAAAGATGAGAAACCAACTCACGTTGCCGTGGCATTCGATGTTTCGCGCAAGACATTCCGCACCGAAATCTTTCCTGAATATAAAGCCAATCGAGCAAAGACCCCCGATGAATTTCGTTCGCAGATGTCTTACCTTCACGAACTTGTGAAGGGATTTGGCATTAGCCAATTTGAAGTCGAAGGTTTTGAAGCTGACGACATCATTGCAACTATTACTAAGCAGGCAGAGAAAGAGGGAGCTGAGGTACTTATCTGTACTGGTGATCGCGATAGCTTCCAGTTAGTGACTCCTCAGACCACCGTTCTCTATCCCAAGCGCGGGGTCTCTGAGATGGCGCGCATGACTCCCGATGCTGTTCAAGAAAAGTATGGAATGTCGCCCGAGCAGTATCCAGACTTCGCTGCGCTGCGTGGAGATCCGAGCGATAACTTGCCTTCTATTCCTGGCGTCGGTGAAAAGACCGCGGCTAAGTGGGTTGTCGAATACGGATCACTGGTCGAGCTCCTTGCGCAAGCCGAAAAGGTCGGCGGAAAAGTTGGAGATTCTCTACGCGCCAACATTGAAAATGTGAAACGTAACCGCGAACTCACACAGCTCATCCATGATGCGCCGATTGATTTCTCCATCGATGCGCTGGCCTGGAACGGCGTCACCGAATCAGATCTGACAGCTCTCTTTGAACAACTCGAATTTCGAACGCTGAAAGACCGCCTCAAAGTTATTTCATCGGGCGCAGATAGTGCTCCAGTAAAGAAGTCTGCAAAGAGTGCCGAACCTGAATTCTCACTCTTTGGTTCAGATATCGATTCTGCAGTCATTACGGCGGATGAAGTGAGCAAGAAAATCTCATCCCATACAGGCGCCATCTCAATCGCATACGAACTTGTCGATGATCACCTTCATCGTTATGCAGTTGCCCTCGATAAGAAGACCGCTTTTATCATTCACTCATCCGAAATGGGGGAGTGGGCCACTAACTCTGCAGTCGAAAAGATTGCTCATGATGCAAAAGCGATTGCTCGCGAGAATGGACTTTCGGGCGTAGCTTTTGATACTTCTCTAGCTGCGTACCTCGTCAATCCCGGGGTTCGCTCTCAAGAGGTAAAAGATCTACTCGAACGCTGGGGCGATGGAAGTCAGATTGATGAATCCACTCCAGAACAGAGCCTGCTCACTACAGCCTGCGCGCTCTTCGGACTCCGCGATTCACTCACCAAAGAGCTGAGCGATCGTGGCCTGACAAAGCTCTATCAAGAGCTCGAGCTTCCTATCGCCGATTTATTGGCGTTGATGGAGAACCGCGGAATCGCAGTAGATAAGAAAGGCCTTGAAACTCTCGCCACATTCTTTGATGGTGAAGTCGCTCGCGAGACAAAGATTGCCCACGATGCTGCTGGCCATGAATTTAATGTGGGTTCGCCAAAGCAGTTGCAGGTAGTTCTCTTCGAGGAGCTCGGTCTTCCCAAGACAAAGAAGATTAAGACCGGTTTCACCACAGATGCCGATGCGCTGACCTGGCTATTCGAAAAAACTTCGCATCCACTTCTTGCTGCGCTCCTCCGAATCCGTGAAACAAAGAAACTTGCAACAACGATTGAAGGACTTCTTGTAGAAATTCAGAAAGATAAGCGAATTCATACCCACTTTGCTCAGACAGTTGCAGCAACGGGGCGCCTCTCATCTGTGGGACCAAACTTGCAAAATATCCCAGTGCGCACAGAAGAAGGACGCAAAATCCGTGGTTGCTTCATTGCAGGAAGCGGATATGACGCACTTTTAACTGCTGATTACAGCCAAATAGAGATGCGCATCATGGCTCACCTTTCAAACGATGCGCACCTTCTCAAAGCATTTGAATCTGGCGAAGATCTCCACGCAACCGTTGCCGCTGAAGTTTTTGGAGTAAAGCCAACTGATGTCGATCCAGAGATGCGTCGCCAAATTAAGGCGATGTCTTATGGATTGGCATATGGCTTGAGCTCCTACGGTTTAGCAGCACAGCTGGATCTGACTCCACCGGCTGCACAAGATCTGATGGATCGATACTTCGAACGCTTCGGAGGAATTCGCGATTACCTCAAGACCGTTGTCGAAGATGCACGCAAAGTTGGATATACCGAAACCGTAATGGGACGTCGTCGCTATCTTCCAGATCTCATGCACGATAACCGTCAACGCCGTGAAGTAGCAGAGCGTATGGCTCTCAATGCACCAATCCAAGGGTCAGCAGCAGACATCATTAAGCAGGCGATGCTCAATGTTCAGGATGCGCTAGTAGAAGGTAAGTACACATCACGCCTCTTGCTACAGGTACACGATGAATTAATTCTTGAGGTTGTCACCAAAGAGATTGATGAGGTCTCTGAACTCGTGCGCGTTCAAATGGGTAAGGCATATCCACTTCGTGCGCCACTTGATGTTTCAGTGGGTATTGGTAAGAGTTGGAACGACGCTGCCCACTAACTAGTTGTCGGTGAGTTATCTTTCATCGCTTCTAAATCTTCTTCTGCAGTCGGAATTCGGTCAGCTGCTGAGAGGCGAGATTTACCAATTGTCAGAATGACGTAACCAATACCAATACAAGCAGTTGTAATGCAGAGAGCTATCGTTGGCGAGAGTTTCTCTGAAATTACTCCACCTGCAGCAGAACCGATAGACATCAAAGTTCCTTCAACTGTCCAGAGCCAACCCATCATCGCGGTAGGTGAACCCTTCGGGCGGATCGCTTCCATAACTTCCCAATAAAAGACCATGATTGCTCCACCGAGAAGACCTAAGAGCGCACCAGCAAGAATCATCGACCATCCCGGATGAGAGATTGCCATGGGAATAGATGCGAAGAACCAGATTCCATAAGTGCGACGCATTGCGCGAAGTGATGATGTTCTCTTTGAAACGAGACCCGCAAGGAGTCCGCCGAGGATGTTGGCGAGGCCCATCGAGGTGAAGATCCAAGCGGTGAGGTATGGAACCTTTTCAATAGTTGTAAATGCCGGAACAGCGACATCGAAGACGCCCCATCCAAAACCGAGGAAGCATCCTTCAATCATCAAGAGTTGAAGTGGTTTATGGCGCCAGAGTGGTTGGTAATCAGCAGACTTCTTTTCAGGAACCCAACTGCGTGAAACTTTTGTGAGAGCAAGTGCTCCACCACCGAGAATCATCAAGCCGCCACAGAGATTGAGCGGAAGAGAAGGATGTGATGAAAGTGCAAGGGATGTTGCGATCACAGGCCCTACGACGCCAGCTGTGCTCATGATTGCTGTATCCATTGCATAGGCAGTGCGGAGGAAATCTTCAGGAACAACAATCTTCCAGAGTGGACGAACAGATAAGTTAATTGGGGGAGCGCTGAGTCCCATGGCAAATGCAAAGATCAACATCAAAGGTTTTGAGTGCATCGCATTGAGAGCAAATGCCATTGCCGCATATCCAGGAACCATGATGCGAAGTGGCCACGTCTGTCCATACTTATCCATAATGGAGCCGCGAATACCTGCGGTGAAAGAACCGGCGGCAGCGTTGAGACCGATAGCAATACCTGCAAATGCGATAGAGCCAGTTGATTGTTCTGCCTTAAAGAAGATTGACAGCCCGACCATGCCATATGCAACGCGCGCCGGGAAGCAGGCGATAAGTAGAACCCAGACATTGGGAATTCGGAATAGTTCGACATATCGCTTCATTGCAGAGCTAGTCTATTGGAAGCGGCTGATTTCTATGCGGGGATTTGCCTGTAATTCACCCTCACCCGTACTCTTGGGCTTCCGAAAATCATTTTCGGGAAAATTTCATAGTCCTATCCCTACTACTTTCTATCCCTACGGAGCATCTTGACTACACAAATTGCAGTAAATGACATTGGATCAGCAGAAGATTTTCTAGCCGCAATCGAAGGCACAATCAGAAATTTCAGTGACGGAGACCTCGTCATTGGCACAGTCGTTCAAATTGATCGCGAAGAAGTACTCCTAGACGTCGGTTACAAGACTGAAGGCGTAATTCCGTCACGCGAACTCTCAATCCGCCACGATGCAGACCCAAATGACATCGTCAAAGTTGGAGATAAAGTCGAAGCTCTAGTTCTTCAGAAGGAAGATAAAGAAGGACGCCTCATCCTCTCTAAGAAGCGTGCTCAGTACGAGCGTGCATGGGGAGAGATCGAAGGCAAGAAGGAACGCGACGAAGTTGTCGTTGGAACAGTTATTGAAGTTGTTAAGGGCGGACTCATCGTCGATATCGGATTGCGCGGCTTCTTGCCAGCTTCCCTCGTCGAAATGCGCCGCGTTCGCGATCTCACTCCTTACATCGGTAAGCAGGTTGAGGCTCGCATCATCGAGCTCGACAAGAACCGCAACAACGTTGTGCTTTCACGTCGTGCATTCCTTGAGCAGACACAGTCACAGTCACGTACTGAATTCCTTAACCAGCTCCAAAAGGGTCAGGTTCGTTCAGGCGTTGTCTCATCAA
>WLKV01000050.1 GCA_009701085.1 Actinomycetota bacterium
ATGTTGTGCTCGGTCGTCTTGCAACTCATGCTGCAGTTCTTCTTCGCGGTAAGCACAAGGCAACATTCGCGCCACACATGGATATGGGTGACTTCGTCATCATCATCAATGCAGAGAAGATCGCACTCTCTGGCAACAAGGCGCTTACAAAGTTTGCACACCACCACTCAGGTTTCCCAGGCGGTCTTACATCGACTGTGTACGGCGAACTCATCGAGAAGCACCCAACACGTGCAGTAGAAAAGGCGATCAAGGGAATGCTTCCTAAGAACCGTCTTGGCGCACAGGTTGCATCAAAGCTCAAGGTTTACGCAGGTCCAGAGCATCCACATGCTGCACAGGCACCAACACCATATGTATTCACTCAAGTTTCACAGATCGCTAAGTAAGGGATAAAGAAGATATGTCAGATACAACTTTCAACGAGCTAGACGAGACAGAGACACCAACTTCTTACTCTTCTTCAACTCCTGCAGCTGCAACTAACCGCAAGGCAATCACAGCACCAGGTGCTGGTACAGGTCGCCGTAAGGAAGCAGTTGCTCGCGTTCGTCTCGTACCAGGTACAGGTCGTTGGGTTGTTAACGGCAAGACACTCGAAGCGTATTTCCCAAATAAGGTTCACCAGCAGCTCGTCTCTGAACCATTCCGCACAGTAGGCGCTGAAAATACATACGATGTATTTGCACGCATCAACGGTGGTGGAGTTTCAGGTCAGGCTGGCGCACTTCGTCTCGGCGTAGCTCGTTCACTGAACGAGATCGACGTTGAGGCAAACCGTCCAGCTCTTAAGAAGGCTGGCTTCCTCAAGCGCGATGCACGCGTTATCGAACGTAAGAAGTACGGCCTTAAGAAGGCGCGTAAGCGTTCACAGTACTCAAAGCGTTAATTCTTTTTATTCTCGATATCCCGTTTGTTGCAAAGGAGTTCTGATGACTCTCTTTGGAACAGACGGGATTCGTGCTTTAGCCAACAGTGAAAATCTGACAGCAGAAGTAGCTCTCGATGTCGCAGTAGCAGCAGCTCATATCCTCGTCGAATCCCAATCCTTATCTAAAGATTTGGCAAATAAGGGAAAGCGCCCTCGAGCAATCGTTGGTCAAGACTCTCGCGCCTCCGGAGAATTCCTAGAATCAGCCGTTGCTGCAGGTCTTGCCAGTGCAGGTATCGATGTCTATCGCGTAGGTGTACTTCCTACTCCAGCAATTGCGTATCTCGTTGGTGAATCCGGTGCTGACCTTGGCGTCATGATCTCTGCGTCCCACAACCCAATGCCCGATAACGGAATTAAGTTGTTCTCACGCGGCGGCGGAAAACTCGATGATGCCATCGAAGCAGCGATTGAAAAGCGCATGGGCGAGCCATGGACACGCCCTACGGGTCGCGGCGTTGGTCGCATTACCTTCGATGCCACAGCAAGTGATCGCTACCTCAACCACTTACTCGCTTCAGTTTCAACTCCGCTCAAAGGTTTAAAGATTGTTGTTGATTGCGCAAATGGCGCATCATCCGTTGTTGGCCCACAGGCATATGAAAAGGCAGGTGCAACAGTTGTTGCTATCCACCACTCACCTGATGGATGGAATATCAACGAAAATTGCGGATCTACGCACCTCGAGGATTTACAGGCACGCGTAGTAGCCGAAGGTGCTGACTTTGGAATTGCCCACGATGGGGATGCGGATCGTTGTCTTGCAGTAGATGCACAAGGCAACGTCATTGATGGCGATGCAATCATGACAATTCTAGGTCGCGGTTTTAAAGAACGTGGCGCTCTCAAGTCCAACACAATTGTTGGCACAGTGATGAGCAACCTTGGCTTTATGCACGCGATGAAGGAAGCAGGAATAGAAGTAATCACAACTGCTGTCGGCGATCGTTATGTACTCGAGAAGATGCTTGAAGGCGATTTCTCTTTGGGTGGCGAACAATCTGGTCACCTGATTATGCGCGAATTCGCAAATACCGGTGATGGAATCCTTACCGCTCTTCAATTAGCTCAAGAAGTTGTTCGCACCAAGAAAACTTTGGCGGATCTTGCAGCAACGATGAAGCGCTTTCCTCAAGTTTTGATAAACGTTCCTAACGTCGCTAAAGAGAAGCTCAGCACTTCGAAGGCAATCACAGATGCTGTGGCAAAGGCTGAATCAACTCTGGGCGATGCAGGCCGAGTACTTCTTCGCGCCTCAGGAACTGAACCGCTCATTAGAGTGATGGTCGAAGCCTCGAGTGATAACCTTGCACAAGAAATCGCAGCATCACTTGCTGCTGTTGTTAAGGCAGAACTGGGGAACTAATTCGTGTGCGGAATCGTGGGTTACACAGGACCACAATCTGCATTCACTCCCATTGTCGAAGGCTTACGTCGACTTGAATACCGCGGTTATGACTCAGCAGGTATCGCACTCGGAACCGGCACATCACTCTTTGTAGAAAAGCGCGCGGGAAAGCTTGCAAACCTTGAAGGTGCACTTCCAGCAAATCTACCCACTGTTCATTCAGGTATCGGGCACACTCGTTGGGCAACCCACGGTGGACCAACTGATCGCAATGCCCATCCACATTTAGATAATGAAGGCAAGCTCGCCGTTATTCACAACGGCATCATCGAAAATTACTCAGAACTCAAAGCAGAACTTGAAAAGCGTGGCCATAAGTTTGAATCAGAGACTGATACAGAATCTGTGGCTCACCTGCTTTCTGAACTTCGCAAAGAACATAATGGCGATCTCACAGCCGCTATGCGCGCTGCCGTAAAGCGCCTTCGTGGTTCTTTCACTCTTCTTGCAATACATGCAGATGCGCCCCAAACAATTGTCGGTGTGCGCCGCAACTCTCCACTCGTTGCAGGTCTTGGCGATGGCGAGAACTTCCTGGCTTCCGATGTTGCAGCGTTTATCGATTACACCAAGCGCGCCGTAGAGCTTGGACAGGATGAAGTCGTCACCATTAGCCCTGAAGGCATTGCAATCTGTGACCTCGATGGCAAAGCACTTCCGCTTAAAGAGTACGAAATCACCTGGGATGCAGCAGCTGCGCAAAAGGGTGGATTTGCACACTTCATGCTCAAAGAGATTTTCGATCAACCCAAGGCAATCGCTGACACGTTGATTGGTCGCTTGAGCGATAACAACCAAGTTCTGCTCGATGAGCTTCATATGAGTGATGAAGAAATCAAGAAGATAAAGCGCATCTCCGTAATCGCATGCGGAACTGCGTATCACGCAGGAATGGTTGCTAAGTATGCGATCGAGAAGTGGGCAAAGGTACCGGTCGATGTTGAAATCGCATCTGAGTACCGCTATCGCGATCCGATTGTTGATAAAGATTCACTCGTCATCGCTATCTCACAATCAGGCGAAACCATGGATCTACTGATGGCAGTGCGCCATGCAAAGGCAGCAGGTGCTCGCGTTCTCGCAGTCTGCAATACAAACTCTTCAACAATTCCACGCGAATCAGATGCTGTGCTGTACACACATGCCGGACCTGAAATCGCTGTTGCATCTACAAAGGCATTCCTCACACAAATCGTTGCTGTCTATCTCATCGGCCTCAAGCTCGCACAGGTGCGTGGAACGCTCACCGATGCGCAGGTAAAGAGCCTCTACAACGAGATGCTTGAACTTCCAGGCCAGGTCGAGCAAATTCTCGAAACAATCGAGCCACTTCGCGAACTCACTCGTAAATTCGTGAAGAACAACACCGTTCTCTTCTTGGGTCGTGGCGTTGAATATCCGGTGGCTCTTGAAGGTGCTCTCAAACTAAAAGAGCTCGCATATATCCATGCCGAAGGGTTTGCAGGTGGCGAGCTCAAGCACGGTCCTATCGCTCTGATTGAAGAAGGAACTGCAGTGATTGCAATTCTTCCTACCAAAGATGAGCACGCACTCGATGAGAAGATGCTTAGCAATATTCAGGAAGTAAAAGCACGAGGTGCTCGCGTTGTAGTCATTGCGCCAGAGGGTGCAGAAGTTGTCGGTGCCGAACACATCATCCGCATTCCTGTTGCATCACCCTTATTCCAACCAGTTCTTGCCACGGTTCCACTTCAAGTATTTGCCTACGAAATCGCAGTAGCTCGTGGAACTGATGTCGATCAGCCACGAAATCTCGCTAAATCAGTCACCGTCGAATAACCATGCCAACGATTCTTGATCAACGCCATCGCCAGATGCGCCGCGCACTGAACTGGTCTGCATGGCTCTTTGCTGGTTACCTCTTTACAACGTACATCGTTCTCACAGATGGATTCTTAGTTCGCATCGATCGCGAACTTAATAATTGGCATCACCCTAAATTTCATGGGCTATCAAATTTCCTTATCCGACGTCTGGATGACTTGGGCCTTCGCAGTGTTTCTGGAATAGCGCTCATCATCGTTGGTTCATATATTGCATTTCGCTTTAAGACGTGGCGACCAATCAACTTAGGGCTGCTTGCATTTATTGCACTCAATGTTGTGGTTGGCGCCTTTAAATATGCTCTCGGTCGCACTAAGCCACGCATGGGTCTTGATATTTTGCATGCAGGAGGAATGTCATATCCAAGTGGCCATGCCTCCAATGCAATTCTCATCTGGGGCGTCATCGCATATTTGATTTATCGCTATGCGCACGTAGATAGATATAACGGTCGTCTTGCAAGTGCAGCAGTCGGCGTTCTGGCGCTGACCGTCTGCACCGTTTCTCTCATCCGCAATACGCACTGGTTCTCAGATCTCTTTGGTGGACTACTTCTTGGAGGAGCGCTCCTTGTCCTCATCATTGCAATTGATCGCTTCTTCCCATCTGATAGCCAACTCCACTAGCTCCTAATACACTCGCTCCCATGATTGATGGAGTCGGCATTGATGTAGTGGATATAGCCCGATTCCTCGAATCTCTCGAGCGCACACCAGGTCTGCGCGAAAAACTATTTACTGAATCGGAACGCACCAAATCTGCACAATCACTTGCTGCGCGCTTTGCAGCAAAAGAGGCTCTCTATAAAGCGCTGAGCCCAACACATGGTTTGCAGTGGCACGATGCCGAAGTCATCAATCAACCTAACGGCAAACCTGAATTTCTCTTCCGTGGCGAGATCGCAGATCTCGTCGATGGCGCGCAGGTGCATCTATCGCTCTCACACGATGCAGGTATCGCATCAGCAATGGTGGTGGTCGAACGATGAGAGCTGAAGCAATCGTTGATCTCAGCGCTATCAAGCACAACGTTGAGTTATTGAAGAAGACTGCCGGAACAAAGCTTCTTGCAGTCGTAAAGGCTGATGCGTATGGCCACGGACTTATTCCTGTCGCAAAGGCGGCAATATCTGCAGGTGCTGACTACTTGGGCGTTGCACTCCTTGAAGAAGCAATTGCTCTTCGTGAGGCAGGAATTGAAACTCCTATCCTTGCTTGGTTGGTGCAGCCAGGTTCTGATTTCGCCAAGGC
>WLKV01000051.1 GCA_009701085.1 Actinomycetota bacterium
ATCAGTCATTGTCAATGCAGCGTTGTATGGAGGGAAGTATGAAATATCTTCTGCTGGAACCATCAAGCCAAGAGCTCCGATGCGTCCGTCAGTTGCGAATACTTCACCAACCATGCACTGTCCATCCTTAGTTGCCTGGTAGATAGCACCTGTATCGAGAACCTTTGTTGTGATGTTTGAATCAGAGATTCCGTACTTTGTCTTGAATCCTGCCCAACCATCTGGACGGCTCTGGAATTCAGACTCAACACACCATGAAGAACCAGCTGGAAGCTTCTTAGCGAGATCTGAGTATGTCTTGATGCCGTACTTAGTTGCATTGGCCTTTGTAATTGCCCATGCGTATGTGTCGTTAAATGAAGTCATTGGACCCCATGTGACCTTTGCCTTCTTGTCGCCAGCAACAACCTTCTTGTAGAGGTCAGCTGGTGAAATGTTTACATCTGTCTGCTTCTGGTAAACCAACCATGCTGTACCGGTGTATTCCCAGTACATGTTGATGTCGCCAGAGACCATAGCTTCACGAGTTGTTGATGAACCCTTGATATTTGTCTTATCTGTGACTTTTCCACCGTTAGCGATGATGAACTGCTTAACAATCTTCGAGAGAACGATTGACTCTGTGAAGTCCTTCGAACCAACGATGACGCTTACTCCCTTAAGGGATGTTCCAGCTGCATTAGCTGATGATGATGTTGCTGCTGATCCGACAACTGCGAGAGCAATTGCAGCTGCAATAGCAACTACTTTGTGGCTTTTTACCTGCATTTTTTACCCTTCCTTAGGTATTAAATCCCTCGAGGTCGAAGGAGTTCTTCAGCAGCGCGCGCTAACCAATCCATTGTGAATGCAACGATGACCGTCAACATTCCTCCGGTGACTAGAACGAGCTCCCGATTGAGCTTTAGGCCAGGAATAATGAGCGTTCCTAGACCTCCACCATTCACGAAGACACCAAGGGTGGCTACGCCAACGGTAAGAATGAGTGTGGTGCGAACACCGGCCAGAATGACTGGCACTGCGAGTGGAAGTTCAATCTGACGAAGCGCTTGCTTCGGGGTCATGCCCATTCCCATCGCTGATTCGATAATAAAAGGATCGATCTCTTGTAAGCCAACAATCGTGTTTCGCAGGATGGGAAGAATTCCAAATGCTGCGAAGGAGAAGATTGCGATTGGCTTTCCGAAGCCGAAGAGAATTCCGGCGATAATCAAAACACCGACAGCTGGAAATGCTTGGCCGATATTGGCAAGGATCAAAACGATTGGGGTGAACTTCTTGTAGCGACGACGTGTGAGCAAGATTCCTGCAGGTACTGCCACCACAAGGATGACTGCCGCTGATGCGAAGGAGAGGATGAGGTGATCTTGGATTGCACGGAAGATGAAAGCCTTATTAATCGTGACTTTTTCGATGACATCAAGATGTGCCCGGCTCAACGTAATTGCAAGACCAGCCGAGAGAATGAGAATCAAAATCGGTTGGATGATGAGAGAACGGTGGCGCTGGAAAATCAAACGCGCAGACTGGGAGTACAAAGACCCAGCTGTGAGATTTGGTTTTGGAAGCGCCTTAGCCATTTTTTACTTAGCTCCCGCTCTCGTGCTGCTAATTGCGCTCTGAAGAGCTTCAAATGTGAGATGGCCGCGTGAGCCGATATTGATTGCCTTTGCTCCTGTAATGAAACCTTCCATGGCTTCACGAAGTGTTGCAGTTTCAGAAAGTGTTGGACCATCGACAGTTCCAGACGCAACGGAAACGCTAGCAAGTGACACGAGTCCCAACATACGAACGCTTGCTGCTTCGCCAACGAAACTTTCAACCTTCTTGGTTGCTGGAGCCGAAAGAATTTCTAATGGAGTTCCGTACTGCTCAACTCTTGATTGGTCAGATAGAACTGCAATTCGATCGCCAAGAAGGAGAGCTTCTTCAAAGTCGTGCGTTACGAAGACAACAGTCTTCTTGAGTTCACGTTGAAGAGCACGGAATTCTTTTTGAAGGCGAACGCGTGTGATGGGGTCAGTGGCACCGAATGGTTCATCCATAAGAAGTACTGCAGGATCTGCAGCAAGTGCACGTGCCACACCTACGCGCTGTTGTTGACCACCAGAGAGTTGCTTTGGATAACGTGAACCGTATTCAGATGGATCAAGACCGACGAGATCGAGAAGTTCATTGACGCGTGCACGAGTCTTTGACTTCTCCCATCCAAGAAGTTGAGGAACGGTCGCCACATTGTCGGCAATAGTCATATGTGGGAAGAGGCCAATCTGCTGAATCACGTAGCCAATATTGCGGCGAAGTTCGTGGGCAGGAGTCTTGGTGACATCTTCTCCGCCAATGACAATACGGCCAGAAGTAGGTTCAATGATGCGGTTGATCATCTTCATCGTTGTGGTCTTACCGCACCCGGAAGGACCTACGAATACAACACATTCGCCGGCGGGGATGACGAGGTTGAACTCGGATACAGCATCTTTAGCTGTATTGGGATATCGCTTGGTGAGTTTCTCAAGACGAATTTCTTGTCCATGAGTTGTATTAGACACGGAGCCCCCTTGGCGTAGTAACACGGCGAACAATGACAAAAAGACCATCAAATATCAGCGCAAGGATTGTGATTCCAAATGCGCCCACGAGAGTTTGATTCATGGAGTTAAATGAACCGAGATTTGCAAGACCGCTAAAGAGGTAATCACCAAGTCCAGGACCACCGACGTAAGCAGCAATAGCTGAGATACCAAAGATCAACATTGCTGATACGCGAATACCGACGATGATGACTGGCCATGCAAGAGGGAATTGAATTTTACGAAGAACGGTAAGTGGTTTCATGCCCATCGCTGCAGCTGATTCCATGATTGCAGGTTCGACAGATCGCAGACCGACAATGGTGTTGCGAACCACTGGCAATTGGCCATAGAGAACAAGCGCAATTACTGCCGGGAGCCAACCGAGACCAAACGGCCCAATAAAGAAAATAAACATTGCAAGCGAAGGAATAGTGAAGACCACAGACCAAAATCCTGTGACAGCTTCTGATGCTGCAGTTGATTTCCATACAAGAAGACCCGTGAGGATTGCTGTAATAGAAACTATTGTCATGACAAGAAGAATGAGTTCGATCTGTGCAATTACAGCAAGTGTAATTTTCTCGCGCTGAATAGAAATAAACTCCAAAAGGTTCGGCGGCGAGAGCGGCACGATGAAGTCTTCAAGCATGTTCACGAGCGCCATATTGCTCCTGGGCAAAGGGGTGTTGCAATAGGCGCACCAAGAGTTGTACTGTCTGCAACATGCCTAATATGCCCGTTCGAAATAACGGTTTAGAGCGTGATCTCGAGATTATCGAGGCGGTCGCTGCGGCATCTCCCATTCCTCAGCGCAATGGCGACCTGGCAATCGCTACCAAGCGAGAGAAGAGCCAAATTTCTCGCGCAATTTCGCGCCTTTTAGATAACGGATTGTTATTGCGACAAGGTGCAGGGGTGATTGTCGGGCCTCGTCTCTATGCAATTGCTCGATACACATTTGAGGCGCAACTTGTTACGGCAGCGCGTGGCGAGATGCATGGTCTTGTTCATAAACTCGGTGAAACGGTGCACCTCACAGTGTTGCAAGGACTTGAAGTTGTCACCATTCACTCCGAATCACCAGCACACGGATTCCGTGCACTGAGCTGGATGGGTGTGACTGCACCTTCTTATATGACTTCATCGGGTCGCGTACTTCTTTCTGGACTCGACAATGATCAGATAGAGAGAATTTATCCAGCGAAGAAGAAGATTGAGAGCGCTCCCCCGCTATGTCTGACCAAGACTGGTGAAGAGTTAATTAGGGTTATTGAAAAAATTAGACACGATGGTTACTCAACTGTCATCGAAGAATTTGAACCTGGACTCGTTGGTGCTTCTGTACCTGTTCGAGATTTCAATGGTTCAATTGTGGCTGCAATTAACGTTGCAGCTCCTAAGGCACGATTTGAACCACATCTCATTCCAGCGGCGAAAGAGATGAAGAAGGCAGCAGATCGCATTACCCAGTCACTCATAGCAAGTAACTAACCTCACGACAGCAAAGGCAGACGA
The DNA here is from genome assembly GCA_009701085.1 of Actinomycetota bacterium. Lineage (GTDB taxonomy): Bacteria > Actinomycetota > Actinomycetes > Nanopelagicales > Nanopelagicaceae > Planktophila > Planktophila grossartii. The sequence continues at coordinate 4,089 of WLKV01000051.1, forward strand.
TGAACGCATTTACACTCACACCTGGTTCAGTCAATATTCGATTTGGAGCGGGTTCTGTTGCACAGCTTCCAGAAGTTGTCGCTGGGCTCAATAAGAAGAAGGTCTTCATCGTCACCGACCCAGGCGTTGCCGCCGCAGGTGTGCTCGCCAAAGTTGAAGCGATACTTGCTAGCGCCGGCATAGAGACAGCGTCCTACACTGACATTAAGCCCAACCCAACAACAACTCTAATTGATGCTGCTGCAAAGGTAGGCGTTTCATTCGGAGCTGATTGCATCGTGGCTCTTGGTGGCGGCTCATCACTCGATTCATCCAAGGGAATTGCGCTTGTCGTTGCCAATCCAACATTTTCATCAGCGAAATTTGATTACTCCATTGTCCCAGACCGTCCAGCACTTCCCATTATTGCTATTCCCACAACTTCTGGAACTGGATCTGAGACAAATAACTGGGGCGTTATTGATGACCCTATTCGTCAATGCAAATTCTATGTAGGAGATGCAAGCACAACACCTGTAGCTGCAATCCTTGATCCCGAACTCACTGTAGGACTTCCACCCCGTCCAACAGCAGGTACAGGTATTGATGCGCTCACTCACGCAATCGAATCGCTCACCTCTAAGGGACGCACACCGATTTCAGCAGCCTATGCACATGAAGCAATCAAATTGATTTCTAAGGCACTTCCGATTGCAGTCAAGGAAGGAACTAACGTTGGCGCGCGTGGAGATATGTTGATGGGCGCTCACCTTGCAGGTCTTGCTCTCACCCTTTCTGGTCTCGGACTCGTTCACGGAATCGCTCACTCAGTCTCTGCTCACGTAGGTGCAGCACACGGTGAAGCGCTTGCAACTGTCCTTCCTGAAGTCATGGAGTTCAATGCGCGCGAAGTTTCAGATATTTATGCAACTGTCGGAAACGATATGGGAGTCTCAGCAAATTCTGCGACCGCCATTGAAGCTGTTCGCGATCTCTCTGACTCAATTAATATCCGTAACTCACTTTCTCATTACGGAGTGAAGCAAGAGATGATTGGTGATATCGCCAAGACCGTTCTCGCAGATTCAGTTACTGGCAACAATCCCATCGCACCTACCGAGGGCGAAGTCCAGGGAATCCTTACTTCTCGCCTGTAATTCAGCCATTCCAGATGTAGTTGAAATTTCAACTACTTAGGTATAGTCTGCATCTATGACCCTGATGCCCGCGCTCTATATCGGCCACGGTGCTCCTTTGCTGCTCGATGATCCTGTCTGGTCCTCTGAAATAGCATCCATCACTAAGAAGTTTGAGAAGCCCAAGGCAATTTTGATCGTTTCGGCACACTG
>WLKV01000052.1 GCA_009701085.1 Actinomycetota bacterium
CCTGCAATGATGATTACAAAGGCTCAGCAACAGACAATTGATGCAGCGCTCAAGGAATTGGCTGAGCGAGTCGCATAAATGGGATACACGATCGGCGTTGATGTTGGCGGAACAAAGGTATTAGGTGGCGTTGTCGATGAATTCGGCGCCGTTCTCAAAACTGCTCGACGCGATACTCCACGCGAAGGTGGCACAGCGCTTACCCAAGCAATCGCCGATGTAGCGAAAGAGTTAATGGCTGAATTCACCGTTGATTCAGTAGGTGTATCAGCAGCAGGTTTTGTCTCATCCGATCGAAAGACGATGCTTGCAACTCCGAATATCGCTGGGTGGAATGGCGTCGATCTCGATTACGAACTTACCTCTCTCATCGGACTTCCCGTCGTCATCGAAAACGATGCCAACGCTGCTGCATGGGGAGAAGCGCGCTTCGGTGCAGGTCGCGGCAAGCGACATATGCTCATGTTGACAGTTGGAACAGGTATTGGCGGAGGAATCGTTGTTAACGGCGAGCTCTACCGTGGTGCATTTGGAATCGCTGCTGAGATTGGCCATATCCGCGTAGTTCCCGAAGGCCATCTCTGTGGGTGCGGTGCACGTGGATGTTTCGAACAATATGGATCAGGTAACGCACTTATGCGCCATGCCCGTGAAGCTATTGCTGCAAGCCCCGATATTGCACGAAATTTACTTTCTCGAGGCGATGGAACTCTTGAAGGACTTACTGGAAAAGCAATAACAGATGCTGCGCGCGATGGCGATGCTGTTGCACTTGCAGCCTTCAATACAACTGGACAATGGCTTGGCGCAGGTATTGCAACGCTTTCAGTAATCCTCGATCCAGAATGTGTTGTGATTGGCGGCGGAGTAATCGATGCAGGAGAGATTCTTCTTCAACCTACTCGCGATGCGCTTCACCGCTACATGCCTTTTGCGGGAAAGCATCCTTACCCGGAAATTATTGCTGCACAATTAAGTAATGAAGCCGGACTCGTTGGCGTTGCAGATTTAGCGCGACTGTAAATTTACAGAGCCGCTCCATCTTCAGGATGGTCGTTATGAGGATTATTCTTCCAACGAGTCATGGCACGAAAAGCATCCCGCACTTGATCTTTAATTCCTCGTTTAGGAATTGCTGGGGGAGTAAAACGATTGTGATCCTCGAAAGAATCTAATTCATCGAGATACGTTGTTGGCGCTGATTCATCGAGTGAGAGACCTTCAACCATAGAATCGAATTCCGCTTTGATGAGTTCATCATCGAACTCTTCATAATTCCCGGAACCACCCTGATCACGCTTGCTCATGGTTTATATTCGCACAAAGGGCGCCTCTCAGGCTAAATTAGCGCCTATGAACAATCTGCCCTACGGCACCCTCCGGGCATTTCTCACTCCCTTCTTGATGCTGCTCTTTCGCCCCAAGGTGAAGGGCTTACGCAATGTGCCTGCATCTGGCCCATTGATTCTTGCTTCAAACCATCTCTCATTTAGCGACTCAATCTTTATGCCGCTCGTTGTCCCACGTAAAGTTACATTTCTTGCAAAGAGCGAATACTTCACATCTCCTGGACCAAAGGGGCTGTTGAAGAAGTTAACTTTTATTGCACTCGGACAAGTACCCGTAGATCGCTCGGGTGGTCGCCGCAGTGAAGCTGCACTCATAACTGGACTTGAAGTTCTGGCGGGCGGAAACTCACTTGGAATTTATCCAGAAGGAACTCGTTCTCCTGATGGACGTCTCTATAAAGGACGCACCGGTATCGCTCGCCTTGCAATTGAATCAGGGGCGCCCGTCATTCCTATTGCAATGTTTAACACCGACAAGATTCAACCTACAGGAACTGTGATTCCAAAGATTATGCGCGTTGGAATTACCTTCGGCGAACCCATGTATTTCGAGGGTGACTCAACCGATCTTTTATATCTGCGCGAAGTCACAGATCAGATCATGAAACGTATTCAGCAGTTATCGGGTCAAGAGTATGTCGATACCTATGCAGTGAAGGCGAAGAAGTCGGGCATCAACGTAGAAAATAGCGAAGAGAACGATTAATCAATCTGCAGTTCTGCGCGCTTAATGAGGTAGTTGCAGAGATTGCAATCTGGTCCAGAGGCAGGCATTCCACCTTCGATAGTGGTGATGAGCTCTTCGAGAATTGAATTAAATCGAGCAGCATCGCGCTCGACGGGGACATAGACCTGATTTACTCCGAAGCCATGTGATCCCGACGCGAGCTCGCTCTTCGCAGTTTCGGTAACCCCTGCTAACTTCCAAATGAGAAGACCCATACTTGAGACTGGGAAAGGTTTTCCGCGATCAGGGTTTTCGAGGGCATGTGCATAGGCCTCGAGTTGTGGAGCGTAGAAGGGACCGTTGTCGCGGTCTGAGTCGGAGACTTTGCAATCAATGATTCCTACAGTTCCATCGGTGTAATGGCCAAGAAGGTCGTAGATACCGAGAATCTTCCAACGAGTTTCAAAACCGTTGATAGTGATGGGCGCGCTCTTTACCCATTGACCCCATTGTTTGACGACGCCTGGTTTGAGTGAAGGATCAATATCTTGCATAGATGCGCGACGGAAATGCTCTTCCTGCGAATCGGCAAGAGGTTTGACAAGCGGAAACTCTTTCTTGAGATCAAATTTAAACCAGTACTTAAGCCAGAGGCAGCGCTTGCAGGTAGAAAGTCCAAAGGTGAGATCGGATGGCGCGATGGTGTCGCGAGCTGGTACATCGGGTTTCTGCATAGCTAATCTTCTCGTTACCCGGTGACAACTGCTGAGATTAAGACGGCGACACCGAGAATAATCATGATGCAACCACCTGTGGCGCGCAGACGTTCGAGTCGCTTATTGTCGGTAGCAAGCCAGGCACGAGCAGTTCCAGCTAAGAGTCCCCAGGTTCCGTCGGAGATAAATGCCAATACACAGAAGACTAAACCGAGAAATACCAATTGAATCGTTACGTGGCCACCATCGATATCGACGAATTGGGGGAGCACTGCTGCGAAGAAGACGATTGCCTTTGGATTGAGAACACCAACCCAGAATCCATCGCGAATTGATTGACGAGCAGTGGGTGCAATAGGTCCTTGGTTTGTCATATCTGCAGCGTGCACCGCGCGTTTACGAATTGCATCAACGCCGAGATACATCAAATAGAGTCCGCCGGCCCACTGCACAGCGATATAGGTGATATGCCACTTTTGCAGAATGGGACCAACGCCAAGGGCCACCAAAGTTGAGAGCACGAAAGAGCCTGTGACATTTCCTGCGACGGTGAGCACGGAGATCTTCCGGCCCCAAGCGACAGCGCGAGCGATGACGAAGAGAACGCTCGGACCTGGAGCGATGATGATGATCATCGCCGCGATCAGGTACTCAGGAAGGCGCGTAGGTATGACTCCAGCGAACATGGAGCAAAGGTAGCCAATGGGCGCGTCGATTTGCGCTCACCTCGGCTATGAGCTTGAATGTGCACTCGATATATCGAATAGATATATCGCAGAGCTATAGACCGGAAGGGGCAGCAGATGCGCTCACGCTCAGATTCACTCGAATTTGCTCTCCTGGGGCTCCTCTCACAAGGCCCGCTCCACGGCTATGAACTCCGCAAGCGACTGATGGCGATCTTTGGTCCATTCCGAGCGCTCTCTTTCTCAGTTCTCTATCCGCAGTTAAAACGGATGGTGATCTCTGAGGTGATTGAAGCGAAGGAAATTGGCGTGACATCGCGCAGAACCCGCATCGTCTACACCATCACCAAGAAGGGTTCCCAGCGTTTCGAAGAACTCAATGGTGCAGTGACAGCGGAGGCGTGGGAGGACGAAGGGTTTGGAGTGCGTTTCGCATTCTTTAGCCCTACAACAACTCCGAACAGAGTTCGAATTTTGGAAGGACGTCTTCTCCGACTCGAAGAGAAGGCAGCAGTACTACGTAATGAACTTGATAGCGCACCAGCTGCGATTGATAGATACCTCGAAGAGTGGCGCCGCTTCTCTCTCGAATCGCTAGAGCGTGAAATCGCCTGGCTCAAAGACATGATCACCACTGAGGGGAAGAATAAATGAATATCACCACCGGAAAGGGCGATATCCGCGTCGCCATTGTTGGAGTTGGAAACTGCGCCAACTCACTCGTACAGGGCGTTACGTATTACAAGGATGCAGCGCTCGACCAAGAGATTCCAGGTTTGATGCATGCAGTCGTTGGTGGATATCACATCAATAACGTTAAATTCGTCGCTGCCTTCGATGTCGATGTTAAGAAGGTCGGTCTCGATCTCTCAGAAGCTATCTGGGCGAGTGAGAACAACACCATCAAATTCTCCGATGTTGCAAAGACTGGTGTTCCCGTTCAGCGAGGTGTCACACTCGACGGTCTTGGAAAGTATTACAAAGAAACGATTGAGGAATCATCAGCTGCTCCGGTAGATGTTGTAGCAACGCTCAAAGAAGAGCACGTTGATGTTCTTATCTGTTACCTCCCAGTGGGCTCTGAAGAGGCTGCTAAGTACTATGCGCAATGCGCCATTGATGCAGGATGCGCCTTTGTCAATGCACTTCCAGTCTTCATCGCCTCAGATCCAATCTGGGCTAAGAAATTTGAAGATGCAGGCCTTCCTATCGTTGGCGATGACATCAAGAGCCAAGTGGGAGCAACTATCACCCACCGCATCATGGCTAAGTTATTCCAAGATCGCGGAGTTCACCTCGATCGCACCTACCAGCTCAATGTCGGCGGAAATATGGACTTCAAGAATATGCTTGAACGCGATCGCCTTGAGTCGAAGAAGATTTCAAAGACAAACTCGGTAACGTCTCAGCTCGATCACGATATGGGCGCAAAGAATGTGCACATCGGACCATCCGATTACATTCCATGGCTAGACGATCGCAAGTGGGCCTATGTGCGTCTTGAAGGTCGCGCCTTTGGTGACGTTCCTCTGAACCTCGAATACAAGCTCGAAGTGTGGGACTCACCAAACTCTGCAGGCGTCATTATCGATGCACTGCGTTGCGCAAAGATTGGTCTCGATCGCAAGGTTGGGGGAGCGCTGCTCTCGCCATCTTCATACTTCATGAAGACTCCACCTGTTCAATACACAGATGAACAAGCTCATACGAAGGTGGAAGATTTCATCTCAGGAAAGCTCGATCGCTAAGTTATTAGTTAGAAAAGAGAAAACCCCGGTTCTGATTGCTCAGAGCCGGGGTTTCTTTTCCCCTCAACCTTCACGGAGAGTTGAAGAGATGAGGGTTAAATCGTCGCGCTATCTGGGGTGCGACGAATGTGTACTAACCCTGCGAGTGAGAGAAGAAGCATCACAAGCCCTCCAACG
>WLKV01000053.1 GCA_009701085.1 Actinomycetota bacterium
GTGGCCATGTGCTCAATCTACTCCTTGTCGATTACTCGTTGACTGTCTCTTTGGTCAACCAATGCTTTGGTTGACTGTGGCGCTGGTCTCGCCCTTAGCCACACGAATTCGTAAACGAGTGCCCGCCTTTGCCTTTGAGGCATCACGAACGATGGAGCCATCTTCTAACTGCACAACGGCATAGCCACGATCCATGGTCGATTGAGGCGAAAGTGAACGAAGATGATCGCGTACTCCTTTGAGCTCCTTCTTCTCAATCTCAAGAATCGAGGCGAAGCTTCGATGAGAGCGGTCGCGCCAGGCTTTGATTTCATCTCTGCGCGTAGTGACCATGACGCTGGGGTCTTTCATTACGGGGCGATTGCGTAACTGTGCAATCTGATTGAGTTCGTAATCAATTGTTGAAAGTAAGCGGCGATACATGCGATCGCGAATCTTTTCGATATCGCTGATCTCTTGGGCAATATCAGGGACGACGCGCTTTGCAGCATCGGTCGGTGTGGAGGCGCGGTAATCAGCGACGAGATCGAGAAGTGGTGAATCCTTTTCGTGGCCAATAGCGCTGACAATCGGTGTCGTGCACGAAGCAGCAAGGCGCACTAGTGATTCATCGCTGAAAGGAAGTAGATCTTCAAAAGATCCACCGCCGCGAGTAATGATGATGACATCAACTTCTGGGTTCGCTTCTAGCTCAGAGAGAGCAGCCGATACTTCAACAACGGCCGCTGCACCTTGTACTGCGACTTCGCGGATTTCAAATTGCACTGAGGGCCAACGACGGCGCGCATTTTCAACGACATCTTTTTCAGCATCGGTATTGCGTCCGCAAATTAGCCCAACGGTTCGTGGCAGACGAGGTAGCGCAATCTTTCGATCAGAGTTGAAGAGCCCTTCAGATGCAAGCTTCTCTTTGAGCGCTTCAAGTCGAGCAAGTAATTCGCCAACGCCAACTTGACGGATTTCTTTGGCAGACATTGTGAGCGAACCATTTTTAGTAAACCACGATGGCTTGGCATGGATAACAACGCGAGCATTGGCAGGAAGCGGTTGCACACTCGCTAATACTGTTTTGTAACACATCACCGAGATACTCATATCGGCGCTGGTATCGCGAAGGCGCATAAAGGCCATTCCGCCGCTGCGTTCATTGAGTTCCGATATCTCGCCCTCAATCCAGATAGGGCCCAATCGATCGATGTATTCCTTAATAGCTTCAGAGACCACGCGCACTGGCGCAGGGGATTCACTTGAAGTTTCGAACATAGCGGGAGCCTAATAGACTGCGCTCCATGAGCAAGAGAGTTCTGCTAGCGGCGCCACGTGGATATTGCGCAGGCGTCGACCGTGCAGTTGTGGCGGTCGAAAAATCTCTCGAACTCTACGGAGCTCCGGTCTATGTCCGTAAAGAGATTGTCCATAACAAGCATGTGGTCTCTACCCTTGAACAACGCGGTGTCATCTTCGTCAACGAGACCGATGAAGTTCCTGAAGGTGCAACAGTTGTCTTCTCAGCTCACGGAGTTTCGCCTGCAGTCCATGCTGAAGCTGCAGCTCGAAATCTCAAGACAATCGATGCAACCTGTCCACTCGTCACAAAGGTGCATAACGAAGTTAAACGTTTTGCCAATGAAGAGACAGAGATTTTGCTTATCGGTCACAACGGCCACGAAGAAGTTGAAGGAACAGCTGGCGAAGCTCCCGGAAAAGTTCGCGTTGTCGATGGACTCGATGAAGCGCGCACCATTGAGCCAACACCTGGAAAGAAACTAGTCTGGCTGACACAGACAACTCTCTCCGTTGATGAAACGATGCAATCAGTTGCAATCCTGAAAGATCGTTTCCCTGAAATTGCTAATCCACCAAGCGATGACATCTGTTATGCAACGCAGAATCGTCAAGAAGCAATCAAGGCTATTGCGCCGCAAGCTGACCTTGTCCTTGTCGTTGGCTCTACCAACTCATCTAACTCAGTCCGACTTGTTGAAGTTGCTCTCGAATACGGTGCTAAGAACGCCTATCTCATCGATTACGCAGCTGAAGTAAAAGAAGAGTGGCTAGCCAACGCGGAAACGATCGGCGTCACAAGCGGTGCATCAGTTCCTGAAATTCTCGTCGATGATCTACTCAAGCACCTCAGCATCCATGGATATCACGATGTCGAAGAAGTGCGTGCAACCGAAGAAACCTTGCTCTTCGCTCTTCCTAAGGAGCTCCGCGCAGATCTCAAGGCAGCGAAGTAGTGGCTACCTTCGTAGATATTCAAGGCGAGAAACTTGCTGTTGAAATCTACGAACCAGAGGTTCGAATCGCTGATGTCGTGCTTGTTCACGGCTTCACTGGCAGTAAAGAAGATTTCAATCTCATCGGTCCACTCCTTGCAGATAAGGGTTACCGAGTACTGACCTTTGATAATCGTGGCCAACATGAATCTGCGCATAGCAAGCGCGAAGGTGCATACGAGGCTGGTTCATTAGCGCTCGATGTCATCGAACTTGTTAAAAAATTCGAATTGCAAAAGCCACATCTGCTCGGCCACTCATTTGGTGGGCTTGTTTCACAGCGAGCCCTTGCAGAATCACCTGAAACCTTTGCATCACTCACGATCTTTTGCAGCGGTCCACATTGGATTCCAGATAAACCAGATCTTGAAGCAACAATTGAAATTATGAAGACCATGTCCATGCAAGAGTCATGGGATCGATTCAAGGAAGAGACGGATAAATTACTGCCGCGTTATGAACTCTATAAGAAGCGCTGGACAGCATCAGATCCACACTCAACGCACACAATGGCGCTTCATCTTCAGAATGCGAGACCACTCATTGAAAAGATAGTTGCAACCAAGATTCCAGTGCACGTTGTCTATGGCGAGAACGATGATGCCTGGCCCATGCCGATGCAGGATCAGATGGCGCAGGATTTATCAGCGCCCCGCACCATCATTAAAGATGCAGGACATTGCCCCAATGAAGATCAACCAGAAGAGACTGTGAAGGTTTTAACGAACTTCTGGAGCAGCCTGTAAACGTTGTGAAGGACGGTTCTTCGCCTTCTCGTTGAGGAACATAAACCAGCTATAGAGCGCGCTGATCAGTAAGAACGGTGCAACGCTAGCAAGAGATGCAATGAAATCAATGCCTACACGTGATGGACGAAGACCATCGCTGACGATTGTGTAGATAAAAGTTGTTGCTGCATAGGCAAGTGGTGGAGTTACTGCTGATACATAGCGAGTTCCAGCGCGACCATAAGCAACTCCGCCGTAGGTAACGAGACAGAGAATGAGGCCAGAGAGGATTCCTGCGCCACCGCGGATCCACATCTCGAGCCAGACAAATACGAAGATAAAGAAGGATTGCAGGACAACAACACCTTGCTTCTTAAGGCCAGGACCTGTGAGTGCGGGCTTCTTGATTGCTGTTGCCATTTCTTACTCCTCTACTACTTCTACATCAATGAAATCATCTGGTGCATCGAGATCTGGGTTATTGAGAGCTCGAACATCTGCAGGTGCATCAGGATATTCGATTGCAAGCTTCTCTTTATCCCCTGCGACGCCGAGCTTATGAATGCGTCGAGCAGGTGAGAGGACAGTCTTTTCAGCTGTCGGTACCAAATCTTCATATGCCTTAGAGGTTGAGTTAATCGCCTTGCCGACTGCAACAATTTTGGTGTGAAGAAGTGTGATGTTCTTGAGGAATGTTGCTGCGACCTTAGTGATGTCATCGGCATTCTCGGCTAATTGGTTGCGAGTAAAGATATGTCCAACGGTGCGAAGTAGGGCCATCGTTGTTGTCGGTGTAGCAAGTGTGACGCCGACCTTAAATGCCTTTTCGAGAAGGGTGGGATCGATACGAAGTGCCTCTGCCAGAAGGGTTTCAAATGGCAGGAAGAGAACGACGAAATCAGGTGAGCCCTGTGACTTGTGATAGCCGCGCTTAGAGAGCGCATCGACATGCTTGAGTAGGTCTTTGGTATGAGCGGCAAGTAATTCATCGCGCTCTGCTTGATCTTCGGTGCCGAATGCTTCGAGGAAGCGGTCGAAGGGAAATTTGGAGTCGATAAATAACTTAGAGCCACCAGGCATGTGCACTGTGATGTCAGGAATGCCAGATGAATCAGAGTCAGTTGTTGAACGCTGTGCATCGTATTCGTGGCCTTCGCGCAAACCTGCCTGTTCGAGGAGAAGTTGTAACTGCGCTTCGCCGAATTTTCCACGAGTCTGTGAACTTGCGAGTGCGCCCGCGATCTTCTTGGTCTCATCAAAGAATGTTGTCGATGCTTTACGCATTTCGTCGATGGTGCTGACCAATTGTGTTTCGGATGCAATACGTTTTTCGGCAGCTTCTTGCGATTGTGTGCGCATACGTTCGACAGTCGCCTTCATCTCTTCCATCTGTGTTGCAATCTTTGTATCTGCTTGTGACTTTTCTTCGGCAGCCTTAAGACGTTCATCAGATGCTTTGAGGAGCACCTTCACATCGTTGAGTTCTTGCGCCAATGAATCGGAAGAGCCCGCAGTATTTTTAATCCGAGAAATCCAGATACCGAGGCCCAACCCAAGAAAGAGGCCGATAATCAGAGTTATTAAGGTCACGAGTGCGCTGGACATGGGGCAATCGTGGCAGGAGGCACTGACAATCCCGCGTAGGCTGTCCTACTTATGAGCCTCTCTATTGGAATCGTCGGTCTTCCGAATGTCGGAAAGTCGACCCTTTTTAATGCTCTGACCAAGAACAATGTCTTGGCCGCTAACTATCCCTTCGCCACCATCGAGCCCAATGTCGGCGTCGTGGGCGTTCCGGATGAGCGTCTAGCCAAGCTCGCCACAATCTTCGGCTCCGAAAAGCTTCTTCCCGCCGCGCTCTCATTCGTCGATATCGCAGGCATCGTGAAGGGCGCATCTGAAGGCGCTGGCCTTGGCAATAAGTTCCTCGCCAACATCCGCGAGACCGATGCGATCTGTCAGGTCATTCGCGTCTTCACTGATGGCGATGTTGTTCACGTCGATGGTCGTATCGATCCATCGAGTGACATGGAGACCATCAATATGGAACTCGCGCTCGCAGATTTACAGACAATTGAAAAGGCAATCCCACGACTCGAGAAAGAGGCGCGCGTTGCTAAAGAAAAGGCGCCCGTTCTTGAAGCGGTAAAGGCTGCCAATGAGTGGTTGCAATCAGGAAAGCCATTGTCACAATCAAAGATTGA
>WLKV01000054.1 GCA_009701085.1 Actinomycetota bacterium
AAATCTGGAATGCGCGCTGTTGACTCTGCGCTCGAAGGTCTGCTTGAGAATGAACGCGAATTGCTCGGAACTCTCTCAGCAAAAGATCGCGAAACCCTAGCTGACTTACTCAGCAAACTTGTTACAGAGTTTGATCAAGAATAAAGAAGCAGATTAAATAACTTTCGCGCCATGCACTGGTCCATGTGCACGAGCAACGCTTCCGACCACGCCACTTGCGGTGAGTGCAACTGCTAAATCAAGACCTGAATCTTCATCGGCAACCAAAAATGCAACAGTGGGGCCAGAGCCAGAAACTATTGCACCAAGTGCGCCGTAATCACGGCCCACTTCAAGAACCAAACTCAGAGCCGGACGTAAAGAACAAGCAGCATTCTGTAAATCATTAGTTAAGGCGCGACCCACTGCATCGGCATCAGCGGCAAGAAGAGATTGCATCAACTGATCGGAAACTTGAGGAGGTGCAATATCGAGCTCTGCGCGCATGCGATCGCATTCTGTGTAGACAGCAGGAGTAGATAAACCGACGCTCGAAAGCGCCAATACCCAGTGATAGGTGCCGCGAGAAAGCGCTGCGGTAAGTTGATCTCCATGGCCTTGGCCAATTGCTGTGCCGCCAGAAATCATGAAAGGAACATCGCTACCTAACTCTGAACCAAGTGCATGCAACTCCTCGCGCGACATCTCGAGTTGAAAGAGCGCATCCATAGCGACCAATGTGCCTGCAGCATCAGCGCTTCCGCCAGCCATGCCGCCTGCAACAGGAATCGATTTCTTGATTTCGATATGAACATCAACATCGAAATCGAACTTCTCGCCAACCATCTGAGCAGCTTTTACTGCGAGGTTTGAGTGATCTTCTGGCACGCCATGTGTGTGCTCGCCAGTTACTGAAATAGTGATGCCGCTGCCCGGATTTGATTTGGAAACGGTGACATCGTCAAAGATTGAGATAGCTTGAAATACAGAGACGAGGTTGTGATAACCATCGGCTTCACGAGGTCCGACAGATAACTGCAAATTAACCTTTGCAGGTACTCGTACCGTCACTGAACTATGTGCCACGTTGAAACCTTACCCCTGTTTCGCAATTGCGCAGAAGCCATGGATATCGAGCGCTTCTCCGCGAAGCGTGGGATCGATTCCTGCCGCACTCAATACCTCTTCAGCTGCTGCTGATCCGCCATACATTGATGAGAGCGCAGAGCGAAGCATCTTGCGACGTTGAGCAAAAGCTAAATCAATAATCGCAAATACCTTCTTGCGAAGTTCTTCATCGCCTGGTGTCTCACGGCGCTTAAATCCAACGAGTTTGGAATCCACATTAGGTTGCGGCCAGAAGATGTTGCGCGAAACAGAGCCTGCACCCGTGACATCAGCCCACCATGCAGCTTTCACGCTGGGGATTCCATACTCTTTTGAATTCGGTTTCGCAGCTAATCGATCAGCTACCTCTGCTTGCACCATAACAACACCGCTACGTAGCGATGGCAAAATTTCGAGCAAATGGAGGAATACGGGAACAGAGACGTTGTAAGGCAGATTTGCAATTAAGACAGTGGGATCAATGGGTAGATTTTTCAAAGTGAGCGCGTCTTGGTTGATGACGGTCAAGATATCTGCACGCTCTGAATGCTTTGCGGCAGTGATGGGTAGCTGATTTGCTAAGCGCGCATCGATTTCCACGGCGACAACTGCACGTGCTTCTTCCAACATTGCCAGAGTGAGCGAACCAAGACCTGGTCCGATCTCGAGAGCAACATCGTTTTCAGTTAATCCTGCTGTGCGAACAATCTTGCGACAGACATTTCCATCGTGAACAAAGTTCTGTCCCAATGATTTTGAAGGTTTGAGATCGAGAGCTTCTGCAAGCTCGCGGATTTCAGCAGCGCCGAGCAAGCTCATGCAAAGGATCCGAAGATACGTTCAGCATTGACAGAGAGGGCAGTAGCTAGCTCTGCCACATCTTCATTGCGTTCTGCAGCCATGGCGCGGACGATATTGGCTATCTGTGCAGGTGTATTGAGTGCGCCACGGTGTGGAGTGGGCGCCAAGAATGGTGAATCTGTTTCGACAAGTAACTGGTCGTGCGGAACGAGTTTGACCGCATCGCGCAGCGCTGGCGCATTCTTAAATGTCATGGTGCCTGCAAAAGACAAGATGTAGCCACGGTCAATACAGGTCTTTGCCATTTCGACATCGCCTGAGAAGCAGTGAAAGACAGTCTTTTCTGGGGCTCCAACTTCAAGCAAGATAGAGAGAACATCATCGTGTGAATCACGGTCGTGAATAACGAGCGCCTTATTGGTGCGCTTGGCTAAATCAATATGCCACTTAAAGGATTCTTGTTGGCGCTTCTGTAGCGCAGGTTCAGTGCGGAAGTAATCAAGACCGGTTTCACCAATTGCACGAACGCGTGGATCGTGCGCAAGCTTTTCGATAATTGCCCAATCAGCTTCTAAATCTGGAACCACGGGTGCTTCATTGGGATGAAGTGCAACAGCGGCAAGAACGCGACCCGGAAAAGCGTTAGCCATATCAACGCACCACTGAGATTGTTCTGCAGAATATCCAACCTGAACAATGCGATCGACATTGACTGACTTTGCATCATCGAGAACTTGTCGCACTGCATCTGAATCGGGTGCGTCATTGGTAACGATTTCAATGTGCGCATGCGCATCAACCGTTGGGACAGGAAGCGGTTCAGGAAGTGGAGCTAGTTGACGATCTATATCGCGATTGTGGCGATCGGCCATAAGAGATTTACTCTTTAACTTCTAACCGTGGGAATAAGACCGGAGTCTTTGTGACAGTTGCACCTTGTGGCAACTGACCCCAGGTCGCGACCTTAGAAATTTCTTGCTTGCCGATTTCGCCGAGAGTCTCTTTCGCGCCAAGTGATTCCCACAAGATTTCAGTTGTTGCAGGCATAACTGGGTGGAGCAATACGGCAAGTGCGCGAAGTGATTCGGCGGTGTTATAGAGAACTTCTTCAAGAACTGCTTGGTTTGCTGGATCTTTTGCAAGGATCCAAGGCTCTTTGATAGTTACATAGCCATTGACCTGCTTGCAGTAATCCATGACTGCGTTGATGCCGCCTTGGAAATCAAGTGCGACCATTGCAGCATCTGCCTTATCGACAGTTGCCTGAAGTGCCTCAGCAAGAGATGCATCCTTAGCAACTGCTGGAATCTTTCCACCGCAATACTTTTCAATCATCGCAGCAAGGCGTGAGGCAAGGTTTCCAAAGTCATTTGCGAGCTCTGATGTGTAACGAGCGCTCATATCTTCCCAAGAGAAAGATCCGTCGCTGCCGAATGGAATTGCACGTAAGAAGTAATAGCGGAACGCATCGACGCCAAAGTGATCGGTGATATCTGATGGCGCAATTCCGGTGAGCTTAGATTTAGACATCTTCTCGCCACCGACGAGCAACCAACCGTGTGCAAAAACCTTTTTAGGAATTTCAATTCCTGCAGCCATGAGCATCGCAGGCCAGATCACTGCGTGGAAGCGCAAAATATCTTTTCCGACGAGGTGGACATCTGCAGGCCATGTCGCTGCAAACTTCTTGCCGCCTTCAGAATCTGGAGCATCGGTAAGACCGACAGCTGTTGCATAGTTAAGAAGTGCGTCGAACCAGACGTAGACAACTTGGTCGGTATCCCAAGGAACAGGAATACCCCAGTCAAATGTGGAACGCGAGATAGAGAGATCAGAGACGCCACCTTCGAGGAAAGAAACGACTTCATTGCGCGCACTTTCTGGCTGGCACGCTTCAGGGTTGTTCTTGTAATGATCAAGCAGTGGCTGCGCAAACTCTGAAAGTTTAAAGAACCAGTTATTCTCATTGACGAGTTCGATTGGCTTGCTGTGAATAGGGCAGAGCTTCTCGCCATCTGCATCGATGAGATCGCCGGGTAACTTGAATTCTTCACAACCAACGCAGTAAGGACCTTCGTACTTACCTGCATAGATATGTCCTGAATCTTTCAGTGACTGCAAGAACTTCTGAACGCGCTCTGTGTGGCGTGGTTCGGTGGTGCGAATGAAATCATCGTTGGCGATATTGAGCGCTTCCCAATTGGGTTTCCACGCATCAGCAACCAACTTATCGACCCATGCTTGTGGAGCAACGTTGTTCTGTTCGGCAGTGCGCATGACCTTCTGACCATGTTCATCTGTTCCTGTAAGGAACCAGACAGACTCACCACGCTGGCGGTGCCAACGAGTAAGGACATCGCCGGCAACAGTTGTATATGCATGGCCAATGTGCGGCGCATCATTTACATAGTAAATAGGCGTAGTCAGGTAGAAAGACTTCATCTGCTCATCTTATTCGCATCGACTACGGCTGCATAAACGATCTTCTTGGGAAGGTCGAATTCATCGGCCACAGTGGCGATCGCACCTTTTCGGTCCATTCCAGCGGCCTCATATTCACGGACTCGAGCAACTGCATCATCGGCAGTCTTGCTCTGTGAACCGGCTTCAACCCCAGCGATTACCAAAGTGATTTCGCCGAGGACTTCTTTACCTGCAGCCCATGTGATGAGTTCTGCGAGAGTGCCACGAATAGTTTCTTCATATGTCTTTGTCATCTCGCGACAGATTGCACCTTTACGAGATTCGCCAAGAATTGCAGCGGCATCAACGAGTGATTCATGAAGGCGATGTGGAGCTTCAAAGATCACCATGGTGCGCTCTTCAAAGCGAAGGTTCTCGTAGAAAGTATTGCGGGCACCCTGTGCGCGCGGAGCAAAACCTTCGAAGGTAAATCGATCTGTTGGTAACCCTGATAAAGCAATGGCCATGGTGGGAGCACTTGGCCCTGGAATCACAAGAGTAGGAAGGTTTTCTGCGATGGCATCGCGCATCAATCGAAAACCAGGATCGCTAATGGTGGGCATTCCTGCATCAGTGACAACGAGAACTTCTTTACCTTCGCGAAGTAGTTGAAGAATCTCTTGGGTGCGATCTGTCTCGTTACCTTCAAAGAAAGAGATAATCCGCGCTGTAAATGTGACGCCAAGATCTGAGGCTAAACGATGGAATCGACGTGAGTCTTCAGCTGCAATTACTTGTGCAGATTCGATCGCGTTCTTGAGGCGCTGGCTCGCATCGAGCGGATTTCCGAGTGGAGTCGCTGCAAGAACTAGGGCCATATGCG
>WLKV01000055.1 GCA_009701085.1 Actinomycetota bacterium
GTTGCAGAACTTACCGTTGAAGAGAACCTTGATTTAGGTGCGCTCTGGCGTCGCAATAAGAAGGAAGCGACAGAAACTAAGCAGCAAGTAATCGAGCTCTTTCCACGACTGGGCGAACGCCTCGGTCAGCGCGCAGATACATTGTCAGGTGGTGAACGTCAGATGCTTGCAATCGGTCGCGCTCTGATGTCGAAGCCAAATCTTCTTCTCTTGGACGAACCATCACTGGGACTTGCTCCACTTGTCATCGAACAGATCTTCCAAACCATCCGCGGAATCGTTGACTCTATGAACCTCACTGTTGTTTTGGTAGAGCAGAATGCAATGGGCGCACTCAAGATTGCCGATACGGCAGTCGTTCTCAATCTTGGCCACGTTGCAACTTCCGGAAGCGCAGCAGACCTCATCGCCGACCCAGCAGTGCGCGCTGCTTACTTGGGGTACTAATGGCTCAATTTATTAACATGCTCCTCATTGGAATCGGCGCGGGTTCCATCTACGCACTGATGGCAATCGCCATGGTCTTGGTCTGGCGTTCAACTCGCGTAATCAACTTCGCGCAAGCAGGAATGGCGCTCCTCTCTACCTATATTGGTTTTGAGCTTGTCCAAAAGACGGGAAATTTCTGGATAGCGCTTCCTTTGGCAATGATCCTCGGTGCACTCTTTAGCGCTCTTGTAGAAATACTTCTTATTCGCACACTTATTAAACACAGTACATCTGGCCCTGTTGCAGGTATCGTTCCAATTATCGCAACTCTCGGTCTACTGGGATTTATTCGCGCGATGATCGGTTTCATTTGGGGTAATCAAGATATTCAAATTCAGCCACCGCTTTCCAAGGTTGGGTTTAAATTTGGAGAAGAGACCATTTCACTCTCGCCGATGAATTTATTGGTCCTTCTTACTGTTCTTGGAATGGTGTTGGTTCTCGGATTTATCTTCCAGAAGACAAGTTTGGGACTTTCTCTCCGAGCTTCTGCATATTCCCCTGAGATCGCACAACTAGCTGGAATTCGAGTTGGCGCAATTCGTACCATCGGTTGGGCAATTGCTGGCGCTGCAGGTGCCGCTGCTGGATTACTTCAAACCGTCAATGGAACTGGGGCAGTATCGCCAGATTCTCTTGAGTTCAGTTTGCTCCTCACCTTTGGATTTATTGCTGCAGTTATCGGGGGGCTCGAATCGTTGCCCGGTGCAGTTCTTGGTGCAGTCGTGCTCGGATTAGTGCTCGCAGCAGTTCAGATCTATATAAGCGGAACACTCGTCTTCATTGTTGCCTTTGCGCTACTGCTTCTTGTCTTGTTGGTTCGGCCACAAGGATTTATTGGAACAAAGGCAGGTCGCCGTGCTTAAGAAACATCCACTCATCGGGTTCACGCTTTTCGGAGTCGTACTTTTCCTACTTAGTAATCGTGTTGATGAACTTCGAGTATTCCAAGGCGCGACCGTTGCAATCTATGTCATTGCCATTGCCTCAATCATTCTGCTTACTGGTTATTCAGGACAGGTTTCTTTGGGCCACGGAGCTCTCCTTGCAATTGGTGGATATGCAGCCGCACTTTCACGTAACCATTGGGGCGCCCCCGTCTGGTTAACTTTCTGTATTGCAGTTCTTGCTGCCGCCCTCGGCGGATATTTTCTTGGTCTTGCTGCTGCACGTTTAAGTGGTCCGTACTTAGCGGGAACAACTCTCGCACTTGCAATTGGACTTCCATCGATTGCAAATCAATTCCCAATCTTCGGTGGTGAACAAGGACTTCTCTATGACATTGGAGCGCCACCTGCATCTCTTGGCGCAGATTTCACTCAGTACAAGTGGTATTTCTGGATCGCATCTCTTGCAGCTCTCATCTCTATTTACTGGTTACGAAATGTTATGAATTCTCGTTATGGCCGAAATTGGAAAGCTGTCCGAGGAAACGATGTTGCAGCAGAGCTTGCAGGGATTAACGTTGGCCGCAATAAGGTCCTCGCCTTCACGGTCAGCGCAGGCTTGGCGGGCCTTGCAGGGGCCCTCCTGGCGATGACGATAAGCACGGTCTCACCCGGCGCCTTCCCTCTTGCCCTCTCTTTTTCTCTCGCGACAGGCGCAGTGCTATCTGGCGTAACTACCCTCGGAGGCGTAATGATTGGGGCAGTGACATTGGTAGCGATTCCTGAAATCGTCGATACGGTCGTAAGCCGCTTCGAAAGTTCAGAGACTGTTGCCAATAACTTGCCCGGTCTCTTGGTTAGTACGTTACTAATTTTGACAGTGCTATTTGTCCCGAATGGGCCTGTCGAACAAATGCGTGCGCGTCATGAAAAGCGAGCAAAGCGTTAGAACATCCCTCTAGGGAAATACCTAGAGGCCCTCGATGGAAGGAATGACATGATCCGAACAAATCGTCGGAAGTTAGCTCTAACTTCTGCGGTGCTAGCAGTTGCAGCAATGACAGCTAGCTCGTTACCTGCACAAGCAGCCTCAGACCCAGGTGTAACTTCTACCTCAATCAAGTTGGGTATTACAGTCCCAATGACAGGTATCGCATCACCTGGCTACAACAAGATTCCAGGCGCAATGAAGGCGTACTTCGATTACGTCAACGCCAATGGTGGAGTAAATGGTCGCAAGATTACTTTGGTAATCAAGGACGATCAGTACATCCCAACTACTGCTGTCGCTAAGGCGAACGAGCTCATCCTCAAGGATAAAGTCTTTGCACTTGTTGGAACTCTTGGAACCGCAAGCACTAAGGCGATTTCAGCTTCAACACAGCTCGCTAAGCGCGGAATCCCATCACTCTTCGTCAATACAGGATTCAGCGGTTTTGCTGACAAGAAGGCTTACCCAACAACATTCTCAATCCTTCCTTCATACCAAATGGAAGCGAAGATCATGGGTAAGTTCCTTAAGGATAAGTACGCAGATAAGAAGCTTGCACTTATCTATCAGGATGATGACTTCGGTCGCGACGCACTCGCTGGCTTCAAGCAGGCAGGCGTCACATTCACCACAGCTATTCCTTACGCTTCAGGTTCACAGTCACTTCCTGCAACAGGTGCTGGCTGGATCTCAAAGCTCAAGGCGGCAGGTACTGAAGTAACTGTTCTCTTTGGTGTCTCATCAGCTTCAACTGCAGCGCTCGCAAATGCGTATGCAGCTGGCTACAAGACTCAGTGGGTCCTCGGATCTGTTGGTGGCGATGCAACAACTATCGCAGCAACAAATAAGGCATATGTCCCACTTCTCTACGGTGCAAAGGGCTTCTCATTCGCTCCAGCTCCTAGCGATTCAACTGATGAATACATCAAGTTGTTCCAGTCAATCTATGCATCTGCTCAGCCAACACAGACTTTCGATAACAACGTTGTCGCAGGTATGTCTAACGCATTCCTCGCAGTGCAGGCTCTTCAGGCAACTGGTTCAAACCTCACTCGTGCAGGTTTGATCAAGACTATTGAGACTAAGGGCGCATCATTCGCTAGCCCATTCCTCACTCCACTCGGTTACTCAGCTACATCTCACGTAGGTGCGACTGGTTACTGGATTGGTACATACGATCCAACTGGCGCACTTAAGCCAGATGGTGGCAAGTACACCGTCTACACAACAGACTCAGGCAATGGACCAGTTGTTGAATCAACGTACAAGCGTCCTGCAATGCCTGCGAAGGGATTAACAAACTAATGAAGATCTCACTCAAGAAGTCACGCTTCCTTACATCTGTAGCATCAGCAGCACTCGTTGCTACAGCTGTAGTAGCTATTCCTTCAACTGCGCAAGCAGCTGATCCACAGTGCGCAACTGTTAAGTATGTAACGCAGTGCGCAGGTGCCGGTGCCGATGGCGCTCCTTACCTGATGATCGCAGCAGCGAACTTCAATGGAACAGTATTTGTCTGGTCCCACGGAATTCGCCCAGCTATCAATATCCCAGCAACTCTTGCTCCAGTTGGTCCTTACACAATCACCAACGCTGCAGAGCCAGGACCAGGAGCATCTGAAGGTGACATGACAGTCATCAACGCACTCGTTGCTGCTGGTTACGGTGTTGCTGGTTCAGGTTATTCACGTCAGAGCTTGAACGTCACAGAGGCGCTCAATGCAAACGTTGAACTTATCGGAGCTTTCAAGAAGAAATTCCCAACAACTAAGAAGGTCATCGCTTGGGGTAAGTCACTTGGTGCAATGCACAGCCAGAAGCTTGCAGAAACACATCCAGAACTCGTTGATGGAACTGTTCTTGCATGCCCTGCTGCTAACCCAAGCAACGCAATGATTAGCTACTTCGGCGATGCTCTCTATGGATTTAAGGCTTACTTCGATCCAAGCATCAAGGTTGGTGGCTATTCAACAGATCCTGTTGTCCGCCAAACAGAACAGCTTGCCAATATCGGCAAGGTACTTACTGTCATTGGCAAGCTATCTGCTGGACTTTCATCTGGCGCATGGCCTGATACATCAAGCCCTGCAGGTAAGGCTCTCCAAGCAGCTGGAATCCCATCACGCTCTGCACTCCTTGCAGTTGGATTGATGGCGGGAATTCCTACACGAAGCAAGCACGTTGATGGAACTTCAGGACCAGCTGGTGCTGCAGAGACATATCCATTGGCAGTTGCTCCAGCAGTCGCAATCCTTGAAAACATGGGAACTGTCGGCGTAGCTGGAAGCTTGCTCATCGCAGATGGTGAACTTCTTACAGGTGGGCGAGTCTTCGATAACTCAAAGACTGATTACGCTGCACGTATCTCAGCAGATCGCGACATCTTCTCCTTCGCACTCAGTGGCAACACTGCAGTCGACGGAATGCTCGCAGCTCTTGCTGCAACACCACGTGAGACTGCAGATTCTGCAGCTCTTGCAAAGGTTCCTGGTCTGATCGGGCTCAAGGGCGAAATTACAAAACCAACTGTGATGATTGCTGCAGAATCAGATGAATACACACCTGCATCTATTGCACAGTGGTTTATCGATAGCTACGGCGATCAATTCGCTGCAGCTAAGGATGCTGCAATCGCAGCTGCAAAGAGCTCACGTAACTACCAAGCTCCAGTGAATAAGATGGTCATGCTTTGGGCGAAGA
>WLKV01000056.1 GCA_009701085.1 Actinomycetota bacterium
ACTTGTGACGGATGCGCGAGTTGGTGGTTGGATAAGGCGATTAATTAACCCTAAGGAGTACCCGTGCCAGGCACAAATATCAAGCAGGTTGAAGCAGCAGAGCGTTCAGCACTCATCAAGGTCTCTCACTACTCAATCGACCTCGACCTCACTACCGGTGCAGAGAACTTTCGCGTAAAGACTGTTATTCACTTTGCAGGGCTTAAGCCAGGTGCAACCACATACATCGACTGCGTTGGCAGCAAGGTCATCAGCGCAAAGCTCAATGGCGCAGATTTTGATCCTAAATTTGATGGCGAAACTATTTATCTTCCTGCAATTGCTGCAGAGAACGTTCTTGAAATCGAGCACGATGGCATCTACTCAAACTCAGGTGAAGGACTTCACCGCTTCGTAGACCCTGCAGATAATGAGGTCTATCTCTATACACAGTTTGAAACAGGCGATGCTCGCCGTATGTATGCATGCTTTGATCAACCTGATCAGAAGGCAACTTTCACAATTAGCACCATTACACCTAAGCATTGGGAAGTTATCTCTAACTACGGCGTTGAATCCACCAAAGAGCTCGATGGCGATCGCAAGTTCACACAATTTGCCAAGTCACAAGTTATTGCCACCTATGTCACCGCAATCGTTGCTGGCGCCTACACATCAGTCCATGATGAATATAAAGGCGAGAAGACAATCCCACTTGGCATCTATGCCCGTAAATCATTCTTTAAGCATGTCGATGCAGAGAACATCTTTGAAGTAACCAAGCAGGGCTTTGCCTACTTCGAAAAAACCTTCGGACTTGCATACCCATTCGGTAAGTACGACCAGATTGCAGTTGCTGAATACAACTGGGGTGCGATGGAGAACGTCGGCTGTGTGACTTTCCACGAAGATGTCTTGATCTTCCGTTCTAAGGTCACAGAGCGCAACTACGTCAGCCGTGCAACGACTATCCACCACGAGATGGCGCATATGTGGTTTGGTGACTTGGTCACCATGAAGTGGT
Organism: Actinomycetota bacterium; assembly: GCA_009701085.1. Classification (GTDB taxonomy): domain Bacteria; phylum Actinomycetota; class Actinomycetes; order Nanopelagicales; family Nanopelagicaceae; genus Planktophila; species Planktophila grossartii. The sequence goes on from WLKV01000056.1 coordinate 1,004, forward strand.
GGGAAGACCTATGGCTCAACGAGTCATTCGCTGAATGGGCTTCATACCAATCAGTCTCAGAATCAACGAAATACACACATGCCTGGACTGAGTTCAACTCACTCCGTAAGAACTGGGCATATCGCGTAGATCAGTTAACGACTACTCACCCGATTGCAACTGAGATGGAAGATCTCGATGCAGTTCGCACAAACTTCGATGGAATTTCATACGCAAAGGGCGCATCAGTTCTTCAGCAGCTCGTTGCTCACGTCGGTCGCGATAACTTCATTAAGGGTCTTCGCCTCTATTTCGCAAAGCACCAATATGGAAATACAACTCTCAAGGACCTTATTGATCAACTAGAAGCTGCATCAGGCCGCGACTTAACTCCATGGGTATCAACATGGCTTCGCACAGCTGGAGTCAACACACTGCGCCCAGTAATTGAAATCGATGGCGATTCATACAAGTCAATCTCTATCAAGCAAGAAGTGCCATCGATGCCAGTTGGCTCAAAGGAACTTCGCCCACACCGTCTACACGTTGGCCTCTTCGATATCAAGGGCGACAAACTCTCACGTCGCACCAGCGTTGAACTCGACGTTGCTGGCGCACTTACAGAAGTAAGAGAGCTTGCTGGTCAGAAGTTAGCTGACCTCGTTCTTATCAATGATAAAGATCAGACATACGCAAAGCTCCGCTTCGATGATCGTTCAATCGCGACAATGAAGAGCCACCTCGGAAACCTCGATGATTCACTCGCTCGCGGACTTATCTGGGCTTCCCTCTGGGATTCATGCCGCGACGGCGAGCTCTCGACATCTGATTACGTCACCATCGCGCTCAACGCGCTGAAGACAGAATCAGATATCTCTATCGTCGCTGCAACATATCTACAGTTCGAGACTGCTATCTGGGCTTATGCAAACCCTGCAAAGCGTGATGCACTTCGTACACAGGTAGCTGATGCAACTGCGGCGATGCTTGCAGCTGCAGCTCCAGCAAGTGACCACCAGATGCAGTTCGCTAAGGCATTTGCTAATAATGCGATTACTCCATCACATATGGAGAAGCTCAAGGCAATCCTTAACGGTTCAGAGAACGGTCTCGTTATCGATGCTGAAATTCGTTGGTACATCTTTATCTGCGGCGTGAAGCGCGGAGTATTTACTGTCGCTGATATTGAGGCCGAGTCAGCAAAGGACAACACCGCTCACGGTAAGCAGTACACCGCTTATGCCCACGCTGCGCTACCAACAAAGGAAGCAAAGGACGCTGCCTTTAAATCAATCACTACAGATAATCTCTCGAACACAATCCACTCTTATATGTGCCGTGGATTTAACGAGAATATCCATCACGAACTTCTCGCTGGATTTGTCGATCAGTACTTCGATGCAATCTTGAAAGTCTGGGAGACCAAGGGCTTTGAGATAGCTGAAACAACTGCGACTTTGTTATTCCCATCATGGGTAATTAGCGAAGAGACTGTAAAGAAGGCACAGCACTGGCTCGATGTCACAGGTAAAGATGCATCCAATGCGCTTCGCCGTTCAGTGACCGAAGGTCGCGATGCAATGTCTCGAGCGCTTAAAGCTCGCGCTGCAGATAAGTAATTACTCGATGTGAGTGACGACTGAAGCTGAGCTTGTGCTCTTCTTCTTGTCGCCTGTCAACGCCCAGACAATGAGCGAGATACCAAGAAATAGTCCGATGGGTGCTGCAACAAAGTAGGTAAATGTCTGGAGAGCAGTTAAACCTTCGCCTGGCATCGCACCTGGCTCTTGATTTATTCCACCTGCAAGAAGTGCGACGTCAGAGATTGTCTTGATCATGAGCGCAGTCTATGCAGTAGCTGCAGAGACGCCAAATGGTTCGAGGTATGGCAGCCAGCGAGATTCTGTGCGACCTGTTCCGAGAATTCTCCAAGCAGCGCCTACTGGTTCGCGAGGAAGTGAACGAAGTCTCCATCCCAACTCTTTGAGTGGTTTATCTGCCTTTACATGATTGCACTTGTGACATGCGCTGACAACGTTCTCCCAGTTGTGACCGCCACCACGAGAACGAGGAATCACGTGATCGATAGAAGTTGCAGGCGCATGGCAATAAACACAACGCCCACCATCGCGGGCGAAGATTGCGCGACGTGAAAGTGGAACTGCATGGCGATAAGGAATCTTGACGAATTTATTGAGGCGGATAACCAGTGGAAGTTCGAGTTGGCCAGTTGCAAAGTGAAGAACTGTGCCAGAGGACTCAATCATTGTTGCTCGATTGTTGAGAACTAAAATCAGCGCACGACGATCAGTAACAACACCTAGCGGTTCGTAGGTGGCGTTGAGTACCAATGTGCGGTTCATCATTTCCCCGGTTCCAACGCGTGGCTCGCGTCGATTGGGTTATATTGCCTCAAAACTGAGCCCCTTAGGGGTATTTCGTGGTGAAATTTAGATAAAGATTTCACTACCCTTAACGCCTATGAGCGAACGTACGCAGGCAATCTGGGATTGGTTCAACGGAGCCCCGCTTCGAGTTCTCGTTATCTTCCTTGTCGCCGCAATCAGCCATCTCTCTGGCCACCGCGCCATCGACCGCGCCATCGCACGTTTAGCTAACGCCGATCTCAAACCAGGTCCAGGTACCGCAAAGCGCCAGGCAGAACGTGCTCGCACAATTGGAACGGTCTTTAGTTCAACATTTAATGCAGCTGTTTGGATCATCGCAATCGGAATGATTCTCGGTGAATTCGGATTTAATCTCGGTCCAGTTATTGCATCAGCTGGTGTTATTGGTGTGGCCCTTGGTCTTGGTGCGCAAACTCTCGTACGCGACGTACTTTCTGGAATCTTTATGTTGATCGAAGATCAATACGGCGTTGGCGATGACGTTAAGGTTCAAGACGTTGAAGGAAAAGTTGAGCGCGTAGGTCTACGTATTACTCAAGTACGCGATGTTCACGATGTTCTTTGGTATATCCGCAACGGTGAAATTCTCGTTGTCGGAAATAAGTCGCAGAAGCGCTAGTCCAAGCGATTAACTAGGTGCTCTGCTGCACCTTCGAGGTAACGCCACAACTTTGCTTTAGCTTCAGCTTCCATATCCATTCCATCAACAGCAGCTTTCATGCACGATAGCCATGCATCGCGAGCACCCGGGTTTATATGAAAACCTGCATGGCGCATACGAAGACGGGGATGACCGCGTTCTTCCTGGTAAGTAGTTGGCCCACCCCAATATTGCTCAAGGAACATCTGCAATCTGCGAGCAGCACCCTTCATATCTGATTCGGGATACATAGGGCGCAAAATTTCATTGGTAGCAACGTGCGCATAGAACTGTGAAGTCAGATCAGAGAAGAAAGCCTCTCCCCCGAATAGTTCGTAGTAATTCGTTGTATCGCGTTCCACGTTAACCTCGAAGTTCTGCTGTTGTCTTTCCCTTAGCTATTTGTAGCACCGCAAGGGCGGCAACGAGACACATAGTTGCTGAGATATAGAACGCAACTGCATAGTCGCCTAGCTTTACCCGAAGAACAGCAGCGCCAATGGCAGCAATGGACGCCCCAATTTGATGGCCCACAAAGACCCACCCGTACACAACTGCTGAGCGTTGATTGCCCATGACGATACGACAGAGCATCAGCGTTGGAGGAACTGTTGCAACCCAATCAAGTCCGTAGAAAATAATGAAGACGAGGGTCGATGGGTGCATGGTGCTAAAGAGAATAGAAGGAAGTAAGAAGAGAGAAAGTCCGCGTAGCCCGTAGTAGAAGAAGAGAAGGCGACGTGGATCCATGCGGTCTGTAAGCCACCCAGAAAAAATAGTTCCGATAACGTCAAAGACTCCAACGAGAGCGAGTAGTCCTGCCGCAACGGTTTCGCCCATGCCGTGATCGTGTGCTGCCGGAATGAAGTGAGTGCCAATCAAACCATTTGTTGATAGTCCACAGACCAAGAATGTCCCGAAGAGGATCCAGAAATCTTTCGACTTTGATGAAACTTTTAAAGTGTCGATTGCAATGCGCCCAGCTGAGAGTTCATTCGGCGCTGGTGG
>WLKV01000057.1 GCA_009701085.1 Actinomycetota bacterium
CGCGGCCATCGATGCCAAAACTCTCAGCCATCGTGATCTGGATGTTAGAAACATAGTTTCGATTCCACACCGGCTCAAAGAGAGTATTGGCAAAGCGGAAGACCAAGAGATCTTCAACAGCTTCCTTACCTAAATAGTGATCGATACGGAAAATCTGTTCTTCAGGCAGCAACTTCTTGAGCTCTGAATCCAGCGCTCTGGCGCTCTCAAGATCGCGTCCAAATGGCTTTTCAACAACAACGCGTGCACGGCGGGTAATTCCAACCATCGAAAGCGCTTCAGTAATGCGCGCAAAGTATTCAGGTGCAATTGCCAGGTAGATAACTGGAAGTTTGAAATCTTTGATTGCTTCGGCAAGGGCTACAAATGTCTGCGGATCTTCATAATCGCCCACAATCAGATGCATCTCGCTCAGCAATTTTGCTAGCGCCTTCTCATCGACATCAGGCTTTCGGGCACGAACTGCGCCTTCTACATTCTCTTTAAATACTTCTTGGGTCCATTTAGAGGATGCAACGCCAAAGATTTCTACATCGAGCTCGCCTAAATCTGCAAGGTCATAGAGCGCTGGGAATAACTTCTTCTTTGCTAAATCTCCGGTTGCACCGAAGAGAACTAGTGCATCTGCCTTCATTATTTACCCGAATTGGATGAAGATTGGGGCTTCTCATTATGCCCACCGAACTTGTAGCGCATTGCGCTCAGAACTCGGTTAGCAAATTCATCATTGTTGCGGGAAGCAAATCGTGAATAGAGAGATGCACTCAGAACGTGTGCAGGAATTCCTGCTTCGATCGCAGCTTGAACTGTCCAACGTCCTTCACCGCTATCGCTTACTTCAGTTGAGTATTCGGTGAGTTCAGATGACTCAACGAGCGCCTGTGCTGTGAGATCGAGCAACCATGAGGCGACAACACTTCCGCGGCGCCAGACTTCAGTAATTGCTGGAATATCAAGATCGTACGCAGGTGTCATCTCATCTGCAGCCTCAAAGATTGCAAGACCTTCGGCAAAGGCTGCCATCATTCCGTACTCAATTCCGTTGTGAATCATCTTGACGAAGTGACCAGAACCAACCGGGCCGCAATGTAAATAACCGTACTCAGCTTGGGCGGGTTCACCTGTGCGACCAGGTGTGCGCTCGGCGGATTCAACACCTGGGCATAACGCCTTAAAGATTGGATCAAGTGACTTCACGACAGCATCGTCGCCACCGATCATCAACGAATATCCACGTTCTAATCCGTATACGCCACCAGATGTTCCGACATCGACAAAGTGAATTCCTTTAGCCTTAAGAAGAGCGGCATTCTTTAAATCATTTTTGTAATAACTATTTCCACCATCGATGATGGTGTCGCCCGCAGATAGGTTCTCGGCCATCGCTGCAATTGTTGAATCGGTAACCGATGCAGGAACCATGATCCAGACGGTGCGCGGTGTGGAAAGTTGAGAAGCAAGGTGTGCCATATCGGTTGCACCGATTGAGCCCTCTTTGGCAAGGACAGCAACTGCATCGGAGCTGACGTCATAGACGGCAGATGTGATGTTGTGGCGATGGAGGCGGCGGACAATATTTGCGCCCATACGTCCAAGGCCGATCATCCCGAAATTAGTTGTTGTCATAAGTTGCCCATTCGCTGTAGGAAACGCTCCACATTGAGGACGCCAGTCTATCGCGTGTACTTGCGTGCTTGCGAATTCGAGCGATTTTTACCTGAAATTATTCAGAAAAGAAGGCTTCAGTATCAACAATGAGTCGAGTATGAGAATTGCCTCGAACATAACTTGCAGGAATTGATAGATCTCCTTCAATCACCTTTGTCACAGCATCGGCTTTACTTTCACCGGCTGCAACTATCCATACTTCTGCTGCGCTATTAATTGTCTTCATGGTAAATGAAATGCGTGCAGCAGGTGGCTTGGGTGAATCGGTAATTGCAAAGATAGACCGTATGTCATCGATATCTGCAACACCTGGAAATAACGATGCCACATGGCCATCGGGGCCAAGACCTAAAATATTAAGATCGATATCAACATTTTCAAGTGCAAGTGCGTAATCAGCTACTGCATCATCGATATGTGCTGCAAGATCGCTAGCTAAACCTTCATGAATAAGCACATTCTTATTTGTGACTGTCTTGTGAAAGGGAAAGGCATTGCGTTCGACGCTATCAGATGGAACAAAACGTTCATCGCTCCACCAGATATGTAAACCTTTAAATGCATCTAAATCGGCATTAAATTCGTTAACGAGCGCCTCGGAGATCTGAACACCAAGTGTTCCACCGGTGAGCACCAGGTGAAATTGGCTCTTGAGTTTGAGACCTTTCTCAATTGCAGCAAGGATTTGAACAGTTACCTCTTCGGCAAGCTCTGCAGCATCTGCATAGAGTGTGAGATCGAGTTCGTCACCGATATCGCCAATGAGTTCTTCAAAGTTATCGCTCATTGCCGCTCCCCCATTTCTCCATAAATTCTTTAGTGCTCATCTCATAAATATTCTCTGGCCCGTCGATCTCATCCATCTGCTGGCCCTTGTACTCGAAACCAAAGTAGTTAATCACGGCGATGGATGGCAAGTTCTCTGGGCTCACGGTGTACCTCAAAGTTTTTACCTCAGGAAAAGTGCAGACCCAACTCCACATCCCTCTGAGAGCTTCCTTTGCATACCCATTACCTTGAAACGCTTCCTCGATGCCAAGGCCAATCTCCATCATTCCTTCGGAGTCAGGAACTCCATGGAAACTGGCGCTGCCAATTACTTCTTTCGACTCTTTGAGAACAATAAATCGCACAAACCATTTATTAACTGATGGATCAACCTTGACCTGTGGAACTCGCCACCCTAAGGGACCGCTCTCTTTTACAAGATTCTGGTGGGGGTTTATGAAGTCTCTGCCCGCTATCGCTGTGACATCATCCTTATTCTCATATAACTCAATGATGCCTTGTGCAGAAATATGGTGAAGCTCTAAACGCGGACTATCAATTACCTTCTCGTACACATGCGAAGTATCGCACGACGCTAGAGAATGAAGTGAGCCTTTGCTTTCTCAACGGCAGATACGCGGCCGTCTACCTCCATCTTTCGGTACAAATTCTTAAGGTGAGTCTTCATTGTGTTGAGTGAGATGTGAAGAGATGCTGCAATGGCACTGATTGGGCGATCGGTTGAAAGATGGCGGAGAACTTCAAGCTCACGTTTTGTCAGCGAAGAAGCAAATTCGGTAGGCCTGCTTGCCTCCGACTTGATTCGGTCAGCAACGCTCGAGGCGAGATCTTCCAGATAAACAGTTGGATTTTGGCCGGCTATTTTCATAATGAGGTTTCCCATTTCTGGTGATTGACGTAGAAACGTTTCCTTCGCGCCCACTGTTGCGCCAATTTCCAGGGCTTTCTTCATCTCTTTCAGCGCTTGGTTCTCTTGACCGATCACTTCATGTGCATCAGCCAGATGTTTCCAAATTTTCTCTCTTGGAGTTCGAATGGGAAGATTTTTCACATCTTCGCGAACAGATTTCTTCCCCATTCGCTCGTCGTAAGCCAATTGAATTTGCTGGACGAATCGAAGTTTTGGGGCACGCTCCAAGAGTGCGCCTAGACGCTCATTATCCTTTACTGTGAAGCGAATAAATAGCTCACTTAAATCGATGATCGAAATAAGTGCTTGCGAATACTCAATCTCATTTGCTCGCTCTCGAGCTCTCTTGATGTTATCTAAAGCTTCAGTGACCATGCCTCGAATAATTAGATCTCTTGCAAAGTACCCGTCAGCAAAGAAATGCCATGCCCATTGCTTCCATTGTTCACCAAGGTTTCGTATCTGTGCAAAAAGTTCGAATGCTTCACGAGGACGAGCGAACTCCAGCTGGCAACGAGCAATAATGAACATCGAGTCGAGCGGTCCAAAATTTCCTACATATCCCAGCTTGTTAAATTGTGAATATGCAATTGAGGCTGCTTCATACGCTCTGCGGTAGTCGCCAATCTGGAATAAAACCATGGCATTCATAGAGGATAGAAGTAGATGGTTGTTTGAAATCTTGGACTTGTTGGCGAGGGACTTTGCTTCTTCGTAGAAAGCTTCAACTTTCTCCGTTTCATCGAGGATGAAATTCTTCATAGCGGCCAACCGCAGCAAACCAATTTGTTCCTCAATACCTAGATTTAGCGGCCCATTTTCCGAGGACATTGCAATTTCAAAACTGATATCAAATTCATCAAAACGTCCAAGTGCTATATCTACATACGCCTTTGCGCCATATGTAATTTGCCTTATGAAACCTTCAAGAACCGTATCTTTTGCATCAAAGTTCATCTGCGCGATCATGCTCATTACCGAGTCGTAATCTTGCAGTGCCAATCGCCCAGTGAGCTCAACAGTTGCTCGCTTAAGAAGCCCAATTTCAGAGTTGTCGCCTGCAAAAATTGACCAACGGATGAGCTCGTTGCCACGGCCGCTAGCTTGCATAATTCGGGCAGCATCAGGGAATATCTCGCCCAACTTTTCAAAGTCTCCTGCAAGGTAGGCGTGCTCGAGAGCGAGATTTGGCTCATTCCGATTCTCGTGAAAAGCCAGCAATTCAGCGTGAATGCGCATCTTCTTGTACTTGTCTTTTCGCAAATGTGTAAGCAGTACTTCTCGCATTAAAAGCGAAAATTCAAATGTCTGCTCGGGAGAGCCTGTCTGAGAGAAGAAATTTCCATCAAGTGCGATTTGATTGATGACGTCATAAGAGTATAAATCTCCGAGAATGACCTCTGCGATCTCATGCGTAAACTCTTGTACTACCGAGAGAGAAGTGATCAGTAATCTAGTTTCCTCATCCAGCGATTCAATTACTGAAGTTGCCAGCGCTCTAAGCGGCTCTACCTGGGAAGAGACTAACTTCTCAAAGTCAACGGGTTTCTTATTCTTCGCAACTTGATGCATAAGCATGGTGACTGCCGCAGGCCATCC
>WLKV01000058.1 GCA_009701085.1 Actinomycetota bacterium
TGGATTCCGAATCGACGTTGCACATGGATTGGCGAAAGATCTTTCAGAGCCATTCCGCAGCATGCCTGTCCACGAAGGACTTGTCGAACGCGGTAACAAGGGCAATGGAATTTGGGGCGATCGCAATGAAGTATTTGCGATCTACAAAGAATGGCGCAAACTCTTTAATCAGTATGACCCACCACGCGTTGCTGTCGCTGAAGCGTATGTTCACCCGGAACGTCTTCCGCTCTATGCAAGCACAAAGACATTGGGGCAGTGCTTTGATTTCCGCTTTATCGGAACGCCTTTTGAAGCTCACGCCTACAAAGTTGCCACTAAAGAGGCAATCGAACTTGCGCAGAAGAATAAATCTTCATGCACCTGGACTCTTTCAAACCATGACCAGATTCGCCATGCGACCAAGATGGGCTTAAACCCTGCGGTAAATCGCCGCGAGTGGATGCTCTCTAATGGAACATCTCACCCGCTTGATAAGCACTCTGGAACAGCAAATGCACTTGCAGCAACTGTATATATCTTGGGTCTTCCTGGCTCTACCTATATGTACCAGGGCGAAGAACTTGGTCTCCACGAAGTAACTGATATCCCTGAAAGTGAAATCCAAGATCCTCAATACCTTCGTAACCTCAAGGTCGATAAGGGGCGCGATGGATGTCGCGTTCCGCTTCCTTGGACAGCATCAGGTTCATCATTTGGATTCGGATCCGGCGGTGCGCATTTGCCACAACCTAAGTGGTTTAGTGACTACGCAGTAGAAGTCGAAGAGAAGGATGCAAACTCACCGCTAGCGATTTATCGCAAGGCTCTTGCGCTACGCAAGGAACTCCAGACGAAGGAAGAGATCAAGTGGCATAAGACCACAGATGTCTCAGTTCTTCACTATTCACGTCCAAATGGTTGGAATGTGATCATCAACTTCCGCGCAGAAAATTACCAAATGCCAAAGGGCGAGCTATTACTTTCAACTCGCCCTGTGGTCAATGGAAAGATTCCAGCCGGTACAACCGTTTGGTTTAAGAAGAAGTAACTTCTTTACGCAACACCAATAATGTCGACTGCGAAGATCAAGGTCTCATTCGGCCCAATTGGTCCTGCTCCTGCTGCGCCGTAACCCATTGATGGAGGCAAAATCAGAAGGCGACGTCCGCCAGCTTTTGCTCCTGGCAAACCCTTCTGCCATCCCTCAACAACTTGTGCCAATGGGAATGTTGCAGGCTGTCCGCTCCATGAAGATTCGATGATCTTTCCTGTTGACCATGCCATGAGTGTGTAATGGACGGTCAGGGTTGAAGTCGGGAGAACTTCTGCACCTGTTCCGACGATGACATCGGTAAAGGAGAGCTCTGCAGGTGGAGTTCCTTCAGGCTTTGAAATTGTTGGTGCTTGGCCAGCAACTGCTGAAACAACAGGAAGAACTGTTGCGCCTGAATCTGAACCTGACATTTTTATTCCTCCGAGAACTGTGATTGCGACGAGTGAGAGAGCAAAGATGGCTGCAAGAATCTTGCGAGTGAGGTTATTAATTTTCTAGCTCCTTGATGAGGTTGAAGTCTCCCCCACCAAGCTGACCTTGATCGCGGTACATCTCGAGCTTGGCACGAGTATCTGCGATATCAAGATTGCGCATAGTGAGTTGACCGATGCGGTCTGTTGGGCCAAATGCAGCGTCTTCTGTGCGCTCCATCGACAATTTATCTGGGTGGTAACTGAGCGCTGGCCCAGTTGTATTGATGATTGAGAAATCATCGCCGCGACGTAAACGAATAGTGACTTCGCCAGTGATTGCAGATGCAACCCAACGAGTAAGTGATTCGCGGAGCATGAGGCTCTGTGGGTCTAACCAACGACCTTCGTAGAGCAGGCGCCCAAGGCGACGACCTTCTGCGTGGTAATTGGCGATGGTGTCTTCGTTGTGAATTGCAGAGACCAAACGCTCGTATGCAATAAAGAGAAGTGCCATTCCTGGTGCTTCGTAGATTCCACGAGACTTTGCTTCGATGATGCGGTTCTCGATCTGATCGGCCATTCCGAGTCCGTGGCGACCACCGATCTTGTTCGCTTCATCCATCAAAGCAACTACATCACTGAAATCTTTGCCATTGATTGCAACGGGGCGACCTTGAACGAATTGAATCTTTACATCTTCTGATGGAATTGAAATGCTTGAATCCCAGAACTTAACGCCCATGATCGGTGTAACAATTTCGATAGAGGCATCAAGGTTTTCAAGATCCTTGGCCTCGTGGGTAGCGCCCAAGATGTTGGCATCAGTTGAATATGCCTTCTCGGTGCTATCGCGATACGGAAGCTTGTTAGCGACCAACCACTCAGACATCTCTTTTCGGCCGCCGAGTTCGCGCACGAAGTCTGCGTCTAACCATGGCTTGTAAATACGAAGGTTTGGGTTGGCAAGAAGTCCGTAGCGATAGAAACGCTCGATGTCATTGCCCTTATATGTTGAACCGTCGCCCCAGATTTCAACTTTGTCATGCAACATTGCACGCACCAAAAGTGTTCCGGTTACTGCGCGGCCAAGAGGAGTTGTGTTGAAGTACTGCTTTCCGCCTGAACGAATATGGAAAGCGCCGCATGCAATTGCTGCTAGGCCTTCTTCGACAAGCGGGGTCTTGCAATCAACAAGACGTGAAATTTCAGCGCCATACTCTTTGGCTCGATCTGGAACTGAATCGATATCTGGTTCGTCATATTGGCCAAGGTCTGCGGTGTAGGTGCAAGGAACAGCGCCCTTTGAGCGCATCCAGGCGACAGCTACAGATGTATCGAGACCACCAGAAAAGGCGATACCGACCTTTTCGCCAACGGGAAGAGAAGCAAGAACCTTAGACATAGTGCGCAGTCTAACGGCTCAAAAGTGAAGCAAGAGCAGGTTTAACTTTCCAAAGAGCGAGCATCTCATCGTATTTACGCTCTTCAGCAGCATCAGGCGCCGCCCCTGTTCTTACCGCTCGAATCATGAGATTACGAGGTGTGTGCTCTCCCCCAACGAATTCAATTGCTTCAACGCGATATCCGCGTAACTTCATAATCTGCATGCGAAGTGCATCAGTCAGAAGATCTCCAAGGCGCTCTTTCATAATTCCATTACGGGTGAGTAGCGACCATGGCTCCGGAATCTCATTCATCTGGGCCTGAATATCGTGGTGGCAACATGGAGCAATCAGCGCCAGCTTTGCATCAGAGTTAATCGTCCAGGCAATTGCATCATCTGTTGCGGTATCGCAAGCATGAAGTGCAATTGAAACATCGGCGTTCTTCAGAGTCGTATCTGCAATCTCTTCTGCACGAAATTCGATGGTCTCTTGGATTCCTAGTTGGCGGGCAATCTCATTGTTGCGATCACGGGCAGCTGTGCGAACATCGATACCGACTACCTTCACTGCCACTCCCTGACCACGGAGATATTGATGGGCCGCAAAGGTGAGATAGGCATGGCCACAACCCAGATCGACAATTGTCAGCGGCTTGCTATCAGTAGGTTGATGAATATGTCCCGCAGAGATTGCAGAGGTCAGAGTTGGCATCAGTAGGCGCAAGAACTCTTCAACCTGTTTGTACTTATCCATCTTGCTCGGCTTTACATGCCCCTTGGCATCAGAGATTCCAACTGCAATCAAGAATGGATCTGATGCATCGAGAAGTCGTGACTTTGTTCGATCGTGCGATAAATCTTGTTCACGCTTTGTATTTTCGCGATGTATAAGTGGCTCGCCCTTTTTGGTAATGCGAAGCGCCAGCGAACCTTCAGTGTGTTCGAGCAGAATGTTGGCGTAACCAGCGCGGATTAACTCTGCAAAGGGAGCTTCAGTGGGGGCGTAATTCTTTGAAGTCATCTGTCGACCATCGCTGTGGCTGACCTGAATCGCGATGCCATCTTTGAGCGCAACGGGGCGGATATCGATTCGTTCATTGGGTGTCTGCATAGTGCGGCGACGCCCCGATAGAACAACGCGCACGAGTGAATCTGTTTTGGAAAAGAGGTTTTCGAACTCAGCGAAGGTTGCTTCTAAGTTCTGATCACTCACATGTGTGAGTTTAGTCTTTAACGAGCGGTAATTCGACCACGATAGCGAGGCCGCCTAGTGAACTCTTCCGTAGCGAGAATCTTCCGCCGAGCTTTTGAATGACAGCAGACATGATGCTCATTCCAAGGCCCGATCCCCCATTTTCGCGAGAACGTGATTTATCAAAGCGATTGAGAGAGCGAATATCTTCGCGATAAGCGCTTTCTGGTAGACCCTTGCCACCATCCTCAATAATCAGTTCTGCGCTCTTGCCACGCGGGGTGAGCGAAATGTTTACTGCAACGCTTGCATCTGTATGGCGGACAATATTGGTGAGTGCATTCTGAATAAATCGAGCTATGTAATCACGTGATGCTTCGATGGTAATCCCCTGCGCAATCGCGAGATTTACCTTTCGCTCAGGATTGAGAGTGATGAAGTCAGTGCCATGAGCAGTCAGAATCTCACTGAGATCAATCTTTTCAATATCGCGAGCACCGCTCTCGCCAAGTTCCGCAAGGAGCAAGAGATCTTGAACGAGCGTCTCCATACGTTGAATTTCAGTACCTACGCGGCTAAATGCGCGTTCCTTATCTGCATCCTCTTTCAGCTGATTCTTGCTGAGCATTTCGACATAACCCTTAATCACAGTTAACGGTGTGCGAAGTTCGTGGGATGCATCGCCTAAGAACTCTTGCATACGCGCAAGAGAGGCGGTCTCATCACGACGGTTGAGCCTGCGGAAGTAGAAGTAGAGAAGTAGAGCTGCAACCGAATCGAGTGCAAAGGTAAATCCAGCAAGAGATTGGAAGTTGGAGCGGAAATTACTATCAATATCAGCTGTCGAACGGGCAATAAGAA
>WLKV01000059.1 GCA_009701085.1 Actinomycetota bacterium
GTAAAGAAGAAGACAGCAGCTAAAAAAGCTGCACCTAAGAAGACCGCTAAGAAGTCAACAGCGAAGAAGGCTGTCAAGAAGTCTCCTGCGAAGAAGACAACCGCTAAGAAGTCAGTAGCGAAGAAGAAGACTGCAAAGAAGGCTGTAGCAAAGAAGGCTGTAGCAAAGAAGAAGACAACGACGAAGACAACGACGAAGAAGGCAGCGCCTAAGAAGGCTGTCAAGAAGTCTCCTGCGAAGAAGTCAGCTGCTGCAAAGGTTGTAGTGCCACCAGTTCCAGCAACTGGTTCTGCACGTGTCAATGTTTCAACAACACCTACAGCTCCTAAGCCAGCGGTAAAGGCTGCTGCTCCATCAGCTGCTCCACGTCAAGGTTCATCCAGCAAGACACTTCTTGCTGTACTTGTCGGCGTAGTTCTTCTCGGTGCGATTGTTATTTCAAACTCAGGCAAAGATAACGACGATGCAGCACCTGCTGTAGAGCCTTCAATCGAAGCATCTGCAGAGCCAATGGCATCTGAGCCAGCTGCAACTGAAGAAACTCCTGCAGCAACAGATGCAGCAGCTACAACAGGCGAAGCGCCATCACGCTTTATCGGAAATTGGAAAGATAGCTCCAAGGCTGTCATGGTCATTACATGGAAGGCGCCAGCTGGAGATGTAAAGGGTTACAAAGTTGAGACTCGCTCAAACCAAGGTGCATGGAACGTAGTGTCAGAAGTTTCTGCAACTACATATGCAGCTGAGTTTGCAAAGAAGTCTGAAGATGGATCAACATCATTCCGTGTATCTGCAGTCTATGCAGATGGTTCACTCGGAGTTGCTAAGGCATTCGGATTTGCAGGTCAGTTCGAATAAAGATTGCAGTAAGAAACCCCGTCCACTGAGTGGGCGGGGTTTCTTCTTGTCTCAGTATTGAGCTACTACGGATTCAATTTCTTAAGAATCTCTGCAACATAGATATCGACCCCGGTTGGCACGAGATGGACTCCATCAGGAGCGAAGTATTCAGGGTGACCTTCAGAGATTGCGCTCCAGTCCACGATAGTCACATTGGAATATTGCGCTGCAATCTCTGCAATCAGCGCATTATTTCCTTCGCGCCAAGGGCGTGGAACTGCTGTATTGACCACGATGACGCGAGGCTGATCTTTGACTGCTTCAAAGATTGCCTGGGTCTGTTCGCGAGTAAGTGCATTGTTATTACCTAAGTTGAAGATTACGGGTACATCACCGGCTTGAGCCTTGTCATGAAGAATGACCGAAAGTAATTCAGGAGCCTGTCGTCCGATACGAGCATTCATGACAGAGATGGGCTCACTCTCACTGAGCTTCGAACGGATTCCAAGAATGACGGAATCTCCAGTAACCCAGAGCCCATCCGTTACTACTTCAGATATTGCCGCTGGCTTCGAAGTGAGTGATGCTTCAAGTTTCTGTCGTTCTTCATTGGCAATTCCGATAGCGCGGACGCTCACGAGCGCTGCAAGGAGAAGAACCACAACAGTTACAGCAGAGAGTGTTCGGGTCTGTTGAGTGCGCTCCTTCTTGGTGCGGTACTTCAGACCCTTGAGCCAGTATTGAATGACGCCGCGACGAATAGGTAGCTCTACATAGCGAAGCGAAATATCGCTCAAGGCTAAGACGATGAGAATGCGCAGGGCATAGAGCGCCCACTCTTTTCCTGCAAGATCCACACTTGGACGCGTTACTTGGAAGATAACCCAGTGCCATAGATAGATTGCATAGGAACGTTCGCCAATCCAGAGAAATACTGGATTCTGCAGAACGGGAGCAAAGCGCGATGCTGGGTGCACAACAGACATAACAATCGCTGCGCCACATATTCCTGCAAGAGGAAATGCAATCTTATAGAGAGTTGGTTGTGTTTCATCGATGAAGAGGAATGCAGCAAGGATTCCAATGAAGCCAAGAAATCCCACACCATCAATAAAATCTTGCGCCTTCTTTGAAACAGTCTTTGTAAAGTTCTGAGGAATCCAGCTGACTGCAAGAGCAGCGCCCAGAAAGAGCCCGATGCTATGTGTATCAGTTCCAAAGTAGACGTGGCTTACCTTCGAAGCGTTCGATGCATCGAGAGAGAAAGAGACGAAGAGCAGAGTGATTCCAGATGCAGCTGCAATGGCAAGTGATGCCAGCGGAATATGTTTCTTGCCAAATTGTTTTAGAATGAAGTAGAGAATCAGTGGCCAGACGAGATAGAACTGAGCTTCTACCGCTAGAGACCATGTGTGTTGCAGAAGCGGTGGGCGCCCAATGCTTTCAAAGTAATCCTGATGATGAGCAACGAGCCACCAATTCATAGTGCCCGTCAGCGAAAATGGAGTGTCGGTCAGTAAACGCTTGATGGTGTCGGGGGCCCAGATTCCGATGGCAATCGTGGTTGAGACGAGCATGAAGATGAGCGCCGGAAGTAATCGTCGAGCACGGGCGATATAGAAGCCGCGAAGATCGAGTCCACCGCTTTGCGCAATGGAATCGAGCAGTAGGCGGGTGATTACATAGCCAGAGATAACGAAGAAGAGATCAACGCCGAGAAAGCCGCCCGGAATCCACGTAAATCCAAGGTGATAGAACATCACCGCAATCACTGCGACAGCGCGCAGTCCATCTATTGCAGGGATGTATTGGATACCGCGATTGGCAGCCATCAGAGTTACTTACGCTTTGCTGATTTTTTCTTGGTAGCTTGCTTTGTAGCAGTGCGCTTCGCTGGAGCTTTTGAAGTCTTCTTTGGTGCAGCGATTGCAGTACGAGTGCGCTTGCTCTCTACACGAATAGGCGCAGATTTCTTTACAGTGCCATCTTCATTGAGTGAATTATCAACAACGGCTTGCATCTTGGTTAAGCGAGCAAATGCAGAGTCAAGTTTTTCGCGAGACGCTGCGATTGCAGATTCAGCTGCTGTGAGTGCAGATGCCTGTGAACGGTAGAGACGCTCTGATTCAGCGATGATGTCGGCAAGCCAAGCGCGGTATTCGACAACGTTTTCAGCAGCTTCAGAGATAACGCGTTCTGCTTCGCGGCGAGCAGCTGTTGTCAGCGCGACTGCTTCGCGGCGTTTGCCGTCAACAACAGTGTCAGCTTCAGCAATCTTTGCATTAGCAACAGAGGTTGCTTCACGGCTTGCATCACGTACGAGTTCGGCAGCCTCGGCTTCTGCTGTAGAAATATATTTACGTCCGCGAGATTCAGCGCCGGCAAGAATGCTGCGAGCCTTATTTTCAGCACCTTCGAGAGTGTCCTTGGCGTTACGACTTGTCTCATTGATGAGTCGTTCTGCAGCAGCCGTGGCCTTAGCTTCGCGCGCCTGCGCTGACTTGATCATCGCCATCGCAGTTTCAGTTGCGAGGATTTCAAACTCTTCGCGGCTTAGACCGGTGATGTCGCGGCGGGATTTGAGATCAGCTAATTGAGATTCGAGTTCGCGGATGCGATCGACAGGATTGGCAACGGGAGTGCGATCTGATTCGTCGCGAAATCCAACCCAGTTGCGGAAATTCTTCTCTGCCATGGTGAAACTCTCAATCAAGTGCTTGGGGATCAATAGGAGAAGCCAAGATTAGAGCATGAAGCTACTTTCGGTAAATGGCGAAGGAGACCGCTAAATATTGAGAAATCCACGCTGCAAGCACAAAGATGTGGAAGAGCTCGTGGAATCCGAAATACTTTGCATTACGCCCAGGACGCTTGAGCGCATAGAAAATTGCTCCGATTGAGTAGAGCAAGCCACCAATGATGATGGGGAGTATCACCCATAACCCACCCTCTGTGTAGAGCTGCGGTGTGTAGATGATGGCGACCCAACCAAGCAATAAGTAATTTGCTACATAAAGGAATCGCGGTGCACCTACCCAGAAGACGCGGAGGGCAACACCTAGCAGTGCGCCAGTCCAGACAATTGCAAGTAAGACATTGCGATCGTGGTCATCGAGAAGTGCAACTGCAAATGGAGTGTAGGAACCGGCGATGAGTAAGTTGATATTTGCATGATCCCAACGACGCCAAATTTTCTTCTTACGTGGAATCCATGGAACGCGGTGGTAGATAGCCGAGACGCTAAAGAGCATGATGGCTGTAATGGAATAGAGAGCAACTGCTAATTTAAATGATTCACCGCTCAAGATGAAGAGAACTAGTGATGCGATGATGACAACAGGTGTTGCACCTAAATGGAACCAACCTCGTAACTTCGGAGGCAACTGTTGCGGCTCAACGGGAATCGGTTCCGTGCTCATCTCGTAAGCCTAATCGTTTCTGAGGTTTCGGACAGAGGGCACCAATAAAGAGGCGATTGATGCAATAAGTGTCGTGGTTCCTGTGATGAAGAGAATGGTGTTGACGCCAAAGTGCATAGCAAGTGGCCCTGCAATGACGATTCCCAGGGGAGCGATGCCAAATGAACCTAAGGTGTCATAGGAACTTACTCGCGAATATGACTCTTCAGGTACATGGCTCTGCAACGAGGTATTCCACGTCACCATAAAGACTTCCAGGCTAATTCCAGAGAAGATTGCAGCAAGAACAGAGAAGGACATTGGAAGGTCGAAAGCTAAGGCGTAATCCCACACTGCAGAGAGCGCAATCAGAACCATGGCAAGGTAGAGAGGTCTTCCAATCTTTACCTTTAATACCCAGATTCCACCGATAAGCATTCCAACAGAGAGCCCCGCCAAGTTATATGACCACTGCTTTGGTCCAGTGACAGGATCACTAAAGTTGAGTGGACCGAGCACTGAGAGCATGGATTCGAAGGCCATATTGATAAGAGCAAATGAAACCACCATCGCAATAACCCACGAGCGTGAAATAAATTCTTTCCAACCAACAACAAGATCATGAATAA
>WLKV01000006.1 GCA_009701085.1 Actinomycetota bacterium
CCTCGCGCTGTGCGCGTATCTGAAGCACCTTCCTATAACCAGACTGTCATGACGTACGATCCACTTTCACCAGGCGCGATTGCATATATGCAGGTTGCGCGCGAAATTGCAGAGCGCGGAAAAGCAAAGGAAGAAGTCGTATTTGACTCCAATGTTGTCAGCATCAATTACAAAGGTGGAATTGCATAATGGCTGTTAAGCGCGGCGGACTCGGCACCAATCTCGATTCACTTATCCCAACATCACTTACTGTTGCTGGAACAGAAGTTGCGCAACAGAATGAAATTCCTGTTAACCAGATTTTTCCTAACCCACGTCAGCCACGTACAGTCTTTGATGAGACCGCACTCAATGAATTAATTGCATCGATTAAATCAATTGGAATCTTGCAACCACCTGTTGTCCGTAAAGTTGCAGATAACAAGTACGAACTCATTATGGGAGAGCGTCGCTTCCGCGCGGCAAAAGCAGCAGGTTTAACTTCAATTCCTGTCATTATTCGACAGACTCCAGATAATGAACTTCTTCGTGAAGCGCTTATTGAAAATATTCATCGCAGCAACCTCAATCCACTTGAAGAAGGCGCTGCATACGCACAACTACTTACCGATTTCGGTTGTACGCATGATGAACTTGCACTCAAGCTCGGCCGTTCACGTCCGCTGATCTCAAACACAATCCGACTTCTCAACTTGCCCGATGCTGTGCAGCGCAAAGTTGCCGCAGGTGTAATTTCTGCAGGACATGCACGTGCGCTCTTGGGTCTTACAGACGCAACAGATATTGAAAAGTTAGCTTCACGCATAGTCGCTGAAGGTTTATCTGTGCGCGCTGTCGAAGAGGTCATCGCAACAATGAAGCCATCGACTAAGACAACGAAGAAGGCGGCAGTGAAGGGCATCTCTGGCGCCGGACTTGCAGCAGCAGAACTCTTAAGTGATTACCTCGATACACGCGTCAGTGTTGAGACCGGTAAAGGCAAAGGAAAGATTGTTATTGAATTTGCAGGCAGCGAAGATCTTCAGAGAATCGTTGATCTCATCGAAGGTAAGTAATTACCCCCAAATAGATTAATTAATCGCGGTTCCGCGACGCTTCATCTCTTGTTTAATCACTCCACCAAGAGCCTTCACGCCTTCACGGATTCGTTCTGGTGTTGGGTGGCAATATGAAAGACGCATCGACCATGAGCCAAGCCCATCTGCATAGAACGCATTTCCGGGAACATAGGCAACCTTTGCAACGATCGCCTTTGGCATAAGCGCCTTAGTATCGATTTCAGCAGGAAGATTGACCCATACATAGAAACCGCCGCCAGGCTTTGTCCATGTAGCTTCTGCTGGGAAGTGTTGTTCAAGGGATTCGAGCATCGCATCGCGGCGCACCTTATAGAGCTCGCAGAAGCTAGCGATCTGATCGCGCCATGGCTGATCAGCTAAATAACTAGAGATTGTGAGCTGTGTGAAGTTTGATGGACACAAAATTGATGATTCAGATGCAATCACCAACTTATCTTTGAGTGATTGAGGCACAAGCGCCCAGCCCACACGAAGTCCTGATGCGATTGTCTTTGAGAATGAGCCCAAATAGATGACATTCTCTGAATCTTCAGCGCGCATTGCATTTGGCGATGGCTTATCGAAGCCAAGAAGGCCGTAAGGGTTATCTTCGACGACGAAAATCTCAGCTTCGCGGCAGATATTTAAGATTTCAGTGCGGCGATCAGCAGGAAGGCAGACACCTGTTGGATTTTGGTAGTTAGGAATCAAATACAAGAACTTAATCTTGCGACCAGCTGCGCGAACGCTCTTAATTGCAGCGCGCAACGAATCAGGAATCATTCCATCGTGATCCATCTCGACGTGAACAACAGATGCTTCATATTGGCGGAATGTTCCGAGAGCGCCGACATAAGAAGGTGCTTCAACGAGAACAACATCGCCTGGATCGATGAAGATGCGTGAAATAAGGTCGAGAGCTTGTTGCGAACCAGTTGTTACAACAATGTCATCGGGGTTTGCGCGAATACCTTCGAGCGCCATGACATCGCAAATCTGTTCGCGAAGTTTTGGATGTCCTTGCCCGCTTCCATATTGAAGAGCTTCAGAACCGTTGGTAAGAATAAGTTCGTTAACAACGCCAGCCATCATCTCCATAGGAAGCGCTGAAAGATTTGGCATTCCACCCGCGAGTGAAACAATTTCAGGGCGTGATGCAACTGCGAAGAGCGAGCGAATTTCAGATGGCAACATCCCGGCGGCTCGCGCAGCAAATCTCGTTTCGAGATGTTGTGGAGCACCAGTTTGATAGCGAATTGAAATGTCGGACATAGGTAGAAGTCTCCCACAAACCTTTAGATGGTTGTGCGCCGATTAACGACGGATACCGGCGCTACGAAGGTCTGAAATTCGTAAAGTACCGGTCTTTGCATCATCTTCAGCAGCTAAATAGAGGCGCTGAATCGCAATAACAAAACTTTCAGCGACGGTATCGCGGAAATCGGGGCGGGCTAAACGCGCAGTGTCGCCTTCATTGGATGCATATCCAAGATCGACACGAACTGCAGGGGCCTTTGTAAGTCGGAGTGAATCCCAGGTCTTTGCGTGGGTACGGCAGTTAAGGAAATCGGTGCGTGCGCAAATTTCGCGCTGTACTAGGGAAGCAAAACGCTCGCCGACAATCGAGTGCACACCATGTTGATCGCTGCCATAAAAGAAGGTCGCAACACCGCGCGCAGATGCATTTACATGGGTATCAACATGGAGCGAGATAAGTAAATCCGCGTTGTTCTGATTGGTGAATGTAATTCGCTCAGATTCAGATGGATTGTTATGGGCACCGCGGGTTAGGAAGACGCTTGCACCCAGCGCAAGTAAACGACCTTCAAGGCGCTGTGCGATGTCGTAGACAGCCTCCTTCTCGTGTTCTTCAGAAGCTGGATCAATCACAATTACTTTATTGGCAAGAGCTGGCCCGCGATTTTTCTGCGCCGCACTTTCGCGAAGTGCCGCAGGTGCGCCACCAGAGACAATCTTTGTCAGACGAAGAAGCGCGATGATTGTGGCAGGTCCACATTTACCATCAACTTTTACACCGACAGATTTTTGGAATTCTTTCACTGCATCTTCTGTCATCTGACCAAAGATTCCATCGACGCGACCGCTATTGAAACCCATCTCTGTTAAACGAGATTGAAGAGCTGCAACATCGTCACCGCGCATCAGCGGTGAACTTTGTAGATAGAGCGAACGATCGCCGAGTTTCCAGCGCGACTCATCGAGTGCACGAACGGTTGCTTCATTGAGTTCGCCTGTTACATGCAGGCCGCGTTCTTGTTGGAAAGAGCGAATCTCGTCGGGAGACATCTCTTTCATAGATTTATCCGTCCCCTAAGGGCGTTAATTAAATGAAGCCTTCAAGCTCTTTAAGAAGAGCTGGCTTTGGCTTTGCACCGATGATTGTCTTTACAACTTCACCGTTGACATAAACATTGAGCATTGGAATTGATGTCACGCCGTACTTAATAGCGATTGCTGACTCTTCATCTGTATTGAGCTTTACGATCTTGAGCTTATCGCCGTGCTCAGCTGCAATGTCATCGAGAATTGGAGCAATTGCGCGGCAAGGTCCGCACCATTCAGCCCAGAAATCAACCAAAACTGGTGTGCTGCTCTTTAGTACAACCTGATCGAAATCAGCTGCTGTGACCTTAGTTGGTGCGCTCATCGTTACTCCTATGTGTTTTGTAAGAAAGCTAGATTACTAGTGGGATAAGAATTTTTCAGCGTCTAGAGCCGCCTGGCATCCAGAACCTGCTGCAGTAATTGCTTGGCGGTAGGTGTGATCTACCAAGTCGCCACAGGCAAAGACTCCAGAAAGATTTGTGCGCGTTGAACGGCCTTCAACCTTGACGTAACCCTCGTCATCGAGAGTTACAGAAGATGTAACAAGTTCAGAGCGCGGAATATGCCCGATTGCGACAAACAATCCGGTGAAATCGCGCTTTGAGACTTCACCAGTCTTGGTATTACGTAGTTCGAGAGCTTCGACCTTCTCGGCGCCCAAGACATCGATAACTTCGGTATCCCAGAGCATTTCAAGCTTTGGATTTGCGAATGCACGTTCTTGCATAATCTTTGATGCGCGAAGTTCATCGCGACGGTGGATTAAGACAACTTTGCTCGCAAATTTAGTGAGGAATGTTGCCTCTTCAACTGCGGAGTCTCCTCCACCCACAACAGCGATTGTTTGATCGCGGAAGAAGAAACCATCACAGGTTGCGCACCAAGAAACGCCGCGACCCGAAAGACGCT
This sequence comes from Actinomycetota bacterium, assembly GCA_009701085.1. Lineage (GTDB taxonomy): Bacteria > Actinomycetota > Actinomycetes > Nanopelagicales > Nanopelagicaceae > Planktophila > Planktophila grossartii. The sequence goes on from WLKV01000006.1 coordinate 4,314, forward strand.
TCTCGTTCTCTAAACCAATTTCACGATAGGCAGAACCCATTGCAAGGATGACTGACTTTGCTTTTACTGTATTTCCAGAACCATCTTTAATAACTTTGATTTCGCCGGTGAGATCCATTTCAACGACATCGTCGGTAATGAGTTCGGCACCGAAACGCTTTGCCTGCTTGCGCATGTTGTCCATCAAATCTGGACCCATGATGCCGTCGATAAATCCTGGAAAGTTTTCGACCTCAGTGGTGTTCATCAAGGCACCGCCAGCGGTAACAGAACCTTCGTAGATAACAGGGTTTAACTGTGCACGCGCTGCATAAATTGCAGCTGTATAACCGGCAGGTCCTGATCCAACAATGACGACTTCGCGTACTTCAGTGCTCATGAGCGGACAATACCGCGCGAAGGTCGCTTAATTCTTGCGACGACGTTGCAAGACAGATGTGGCGAAGCCTCTAAGGCCTGCGATTTCACTCACTTTGAGGAGCTTTGCGCAGAGTAGATATGCAACTCCACTACCGCCGAGAACGAGGATCAATCGAAGAGCGCGGATGGTGAGAGAGGTCTCGTCATAAGCCCAGCCGAAGTACTGCGCAATCGCAAAGAAGGGAAGCATGGCGATTAAGGCCGCGAGTAATAGTCGACCGTGCTGTGAAGCAAATTCGCCGACCTGCAACTTTCCTACATGCTTCTTCAGAAGTGCGATCGTAATAAATAAACCAACGATGTAACTGATTGAGAATGCAATTCCAAGTCCAACGGTGACCCAGTTGCTATCGAGTGTGGCAAGGAAGAGATAGGAAAGCCCTACGGAGATGACGTTGATTATGACGATAGAAGTTACTTGCGTCTTTGTATCTTCAAATGCATTAAAACCACGTATCAAAATTAAGTTGATAGAGAATGCAACAAGACCCAAGCTGAGAGCAGAGAGAACAAACCCGATATAGCGAGCATCTTCGAGGCTCACTCCCAAATAAAGTGTCTCTGTCATTAGCGGACCAAAGAAGAGAAGCGCCACAGCGCTTGGAACGGTCACAACGCCCACCATGCGAATAGCGCGAACCAACTGCTTTCGAACTTCCTCAACATTGTGAGCGATTGCAAGCTTTGAAAGATGTGGCAAGAGCGCTGTCACGATTGAGATTGTGACAATCGAATAAGGAAGTAACATGATGTAGTAAGCGCTTGTATATGGTGTGAAACCCACACCTGTTGTAATTCCAGCTTGTGCACTTCGAACAGCGGCGCTTGTAGCAACATTGACAGTTACCAAGTATCCGAGCTGTGAAACCAAGACATACACAAGGGTCCAACCAGCTAAACCAAATGATTTACCTAAACCCTGCACGCCAAACATAGGGCGAAGGTGAATTCCTGATCGCTTTACAACAGGAATTAAAATGAGAGCCTGGATAACAACGCCGAGCGTGGTTCCCCACCCAAGTAACTGCACCTGGAAATCTGTAATTTCACCGATGGAGAGCGCATGCTGCGTGGCAAGAATCGCTGCAAAGACGACGATAACGACAAGATTGTTGGCGATCGGCGCCCACATAAGAGGTGCAAATGAGCCACGCGCGTTAGCTACCTGGCCAAGCATGGTGAAGAGTCCCAAGAAGAAGATTTGCGGCAGGCAGTAGCGGGTAAATGCAACAGCAATATGTTCTTCGGTCTCAAAGCCTGGCGTTGAGAATTCAGGTGCATAGAGTCGAACAAGTGCAGGAGCGAAGATCACTCCAACAATGACAAGAGCAAAGAGAATTCCAGAAATCGTTGTTACTAAACGAGATGCAAATGCATGTCCTCCATCTTCATCCGAAAATGAGCGAACAAGTTGCGGAACAAAGATTGCAGTGAGCGCCCCACCTACAAGTAAGTTGTAGAGAATATTGGGCATGGTGTTAGCAACGTTGTAGGTATCTGCAAGAAGTGCGGTACCAAGTACGGCAACAGCGAGTAGTGCGCGAATAAATCCGGTGATGCGCGAAAGTATTGTTCCAATCGCCATGATTCCTGATGCGCGAAAGAGCTCCTTATTCTTCACTTACGAGCCCTCCTGACGCGTCGAACTGATTGCGTTACTGCACCTAAGAAGAGTAGAACGGCAGCACCTGTTGTAAACCACGCAACACGCGAATCAATGATGGTTGCGGTGAGATTGAGCTTTGAGACTTCACCGACGAGCTGCCCCTTGGTATTCATAAATTGTGCGAGCACGAGAGTAGAACCAGGAGCAATCACATCGACAGGAACCAGAATCTGCTGACGAGATTTAGGTGCCACAGTGATGTTGTTGATGTTCTCTACCTGCATACGTGAATTCATGGGAATAAGAGAGACGCTCACTACCGATGCTGTATCAAAGTTATTAACGAGAGTGATCGGCAACTTCGCAGTCTTGGATGTGATTTGGTAGCGACCAGGAATGACACGGAGACGATTGGAAAGAACTTTTACAGCGTTGCTCTGGTTATAAGAATAGAAGGCGCGTTCTTCTCGTGTGAGAAGTGGGTTCATCACAATTCCAAGGCGAGCACGAGCATCGAATATCTCATTGGAAGTTGTGATCGTAGAAAGCCCGGTGAGCATGCGGCGGTTCTTGGAGTAGCTATAGATAAATTCATTACCAAGGCGTGAAGTGCCTTTCCCCCAGCCGTTTTGAGCGATGACGGGGCGGCGCAGTGATTCTTGAAGCTGAGTTTGTGCATAGAGTGAATAGAACTTTAGTTCGCTGGGAGCTACAGATTTCAACAACTTCTCATCAGGGTTTCCATATGGAAGTGCAACAACGTTGTTATTGGCCACAACATTGCGTAGGCGGAATAACCAATTGCGTGCTGTCTGTTGACCTGCAGAATCTTCTTTTCCTGCATAGGTATAGCCATCAGCCATATCTTCGATCTCATTGATTAACGCGGCATCTATAACAAATGTGCTTCGTGTTGAATTGATGCCAAAGATGAGCTTGCCTAATTTGCCGTTTGGAAGAAGAGTGACAGCAAGTTCATTGCTTCGAAATGTTCCATCGAAAGTGGTGTGTGGTTTATCTACGATTCGAATAACTGGCGTTGCAGAGTGCGCACTAGGAATTGCAAGGAATGAGAGCGCAAAGATTGCAACGAGAAGTTTTCTCATATCGCGCTCAGCTCTTGCGTCGCATTGGTGCGCGAAATCAACTTCTTCTCATCGGGATATGCCAGCTTCTCAATAATTTCTTCTAGCGGGAACCATGCAACTTCATCAACTTCAGTCTCTTGAGCTGCAAGCAACCCACCGCTTTCACGGAAGAGATAGTGATGAACAGTTTTGTGAATTCGTTTTCCGCCGGCCATAAACCAGAAATCAATGACGCCGAGAGATTTTTCAATGATTGATTCAATTCCGGTCTCTTCTTGAACTTCTCGAAGTGCGGCTTGCTCAGGAGTTTCACCTTCTTCAATATGGCCCTTTGGAAGTGACCAGAGAATTCTTTTACCTGAAGCATCTTTCTGATCGCGACGGCCGATAAGAAGTCCGAGCTTTCCGGTTGTATCAACGACGAGCCCGCCCGCACTGACCTCATCGACGCGCTTGGCATAGGGAGGCTTCGGCTTTGTATTTTTCGGCGCAGCTTTAGGGGTCTGCGAAGAAGGGTTGGGTGAGGTCGTTAAATCTTGAGATTGCGGAGAGCGATTAGCTGGGCGCCTGCGCCTGCGTTTCTTTTTCGTACCTTCGCTGCCCGCACTAGGTGCCGGGGTCATGGAGTAATCGTACGCGACTACGCTTATCTATTGTGAGCGCTGAGAAGGTTAATTTAGGAGCAGCGGGCGAATTGGCTATTCGCTCCCTGATCGAACGCGCACCCCTGGCGAGTTCTCTCGCTGAAGCATTTAAGAAAGAGGGATTTCGCCTTGCTCTCGTAGGCGGCCCTGTACGCGATGCAATTCTTGGAAGACTTGGCAACGATTTAGATTTCACAACAGATGCGCATCCGCACCAAACGAAGAAAATTCTTAAATCGTGGGCAGATAACACGTGGGATACAGGAATTCTATTTGGAACAGTTGCTGGAAAGCGCGGAGATACCACTGTTGAAGTCACAACGTATCGCACTGAAAAATATGAAGAAGATTCTCGTAACCCCGATGTTGAATTTGGCGACAACATTGAGGGCGATCTTTCGCGTCGCGACTTCACTGTTAACTCCATGGCGCTTGAATTAACAGGAGCTAAACCAGAATTTATCGATCCATTTAATGGACTTGCCGATTTAGCAGAGCGCACTCTTCGCACACCAGCAAGTGCACGACAATCTTTTACAGATGATCCACTTCGCATGATGCGCGCTGCGCGTTTTGCCAGCCAACTAAACTTTACAATTGACGAAGAAGTACTTTCTGCAATGAGCACCATGGCGAGCCGCATCTCCATTATTTCAGCAGAGCGCGTTCGCGAAGAATTTACAAAGTTATTAATGTCGCCGAACCCACGAATCGGAATCACAATTCTTGTAGATACAGGGCTTGCAGAGTTAGTGCTGCCAGAAATTCCTAAGTTGCGTCTTGAGATTGATGAGCACCATCACCATAAAGATGTCTACGAACATTCAATTACAGTTCTTGAACAAGCAATCTCACAAGAAGAACGCCTCGGTGGACCAAACCTTGTCATTCGTCTAGCCGCCTTATTACATGACATTGGAAAACCAAAGACACGCAATCTTCTCGAAGGCGGCGGTGTTTCATTCCACCACCACGAAGTCGTTGGTGCGCGTCTATCGAAAAATCGTATGAAAGCGCTCCGCTTTGATAATGACACCATCGACGCTGTTGAAACCCTTGTGGCTCTTCATCTTCGCTTCCACGGTTATGGCGATGGCGAATGGACCGATTCAGCAGTTCGCCGATATGTGCGCGATGCAGGCGATTTACTTACACATTTACATGTTCTTACACGTGCTGATTGCACAACACGTAATGCAAAGAAGGCCGATCGCCTTGCTCGCACATATGACGGACTTGAAGCGCGCATTGCAAAACTTGCAGAGGAAGAAGAACTTTCAAGAATTCGCCCCGATCTCGATGGCGCACAAGTGATGTCGCTGCTCGGAATCAAACCTTCTGCAGATGTTGGAAAGGCTCTCGATTTTCTTATGGAGCTGCGCATGGAACATGGTCCGTTGGGTGAAGAGCGTGCAACGGAAGAGTTAATGCAATGGTGGAAAGCTAGGCGACACCCTTAAGAAAGAATTTCTTGGGGCGCAACAAGATAGTTGCAACGAGCGCCCACGCCACTGAAATCATCAGCGGTAGAACCCAGGTATCTCCGCTAATCGGCAAGATCCAAGCAGCGATCAGTGCACCTGTAACGATTGCACCATTTACTAGGACGTCATAGACAGCAAAGACTCGACCTCGGAATACATCATCAATCTTAGATTGCACAAGTGCATCGTTTGTCACCTTTACGCTCTGACCACAGAGCGCTGTGAAGAATGCGGTCAGTGCAAGTAAGAGTGGTGTTCGATCAATAACTAAGAAGAGTGCGCTGAGACTTGCTGCCGCGATAGAAAGTCGCATCCAGCGATGGCGACCAACTTTTCTTACGCCGTAAGGTGCAGCGACTGCACCGATAACAAAGCCCACCGCTGCGATGGTCAAAGTAAAGCTGAGTCCTGCAAGACCTGCTTCACTATCTGCAGGATCATTAAATGTATTTCGTTCAAGCAATAAGGCAGTTAAAGTAAATGCAGTAAGCCCACCGCGATGAATTGCTGTTGCTGCGATTCCACGGGCAGCATCAGCATGCTCTTCTAGGAATCTAAAGCCATCGCGCATCTCGCGAAGTCCTTGCTTGAAACTTCCGCGGACAATCTCATGTGGAAGTGGGCCAATCTCATCTTTCTTCAGTAAACCCGCCAATAGCGCTGCTGCGAGAAAGCCGCATGCCCCAACGAGAATAATGATGGCGTCGGCATGATCTGCCGAAGCGCTGGCATCGAGCAAACGTCGAATACCGAGACCAATACCTCCGCCCAGAACAACCCAGACAGAACCACCTGTTACGGCGATTGCATTTGCTGAAATGAGAGATTGCGGAGTTGTCATCAAAGGAATTCCAGCAGAGAGTCCAGCGAGAATTAAACGATTTACTCCAAAGGCAACGAGAACAAAGATTGTGATTTCAAGACCTGTGTAATTGTTAAAGATAAGGAATGCGATCACGACCAGCGTGAGTGCGCGAGTGATATTTGCAAAGAAGATTGCTCGTTGTCGCGAGAAGCGATCGAGAATAGTTCCGACAAATGGACCCACAATGGAATACGGCAGTAAGACCACTGCAAATGCAACAGCTGCATTGACGGCGCTTGCTTGACGCTCTGGTGAGAAGAGAACAAAGGAGGCGAGTGCGCTCTGGAAAATTCCATCAGTTAATTGACCAGTCCAACGAACTCGGAGCAGGCGAAAGAGCTTTGCATCGCGAATAAGAGTGGCAAAGCCCATACGAGAAGCGTAGTTAAAGAAAGAGGATTATTCTTCTCCTGCTATGAAAACTAAGCGAGGGTTCATCGACTATTCACTTGATAAGCGTGCGACCTTGCTTGCGCTCTTCCGTGGAGTTGTCGATGCATGTGATGCAGATCCTTATCTGATGCGCGCTGCTAAATATCACGGTGAGAAAGCTGACCGAAAGTGCCCAGTCTGTAAGAAGGATTCACTTGTCGAGCTTCGCTACACATTTGGTGATCAACTCGGTCAATTCTCAGGTCGCATCAAGAATGGCGATGAGTTGAATGAGATGGAATCTGAGTTTGGTGAGTTTTCGGTCTATGTTGTTGAAGTCTGCCGTGATTGTTCATGGAACCATCTCTGTTCTACCTACTTATTAGGAGACGGTCGCGAGCGTAAAGCGCCCCGTAAACAACGAACACTTGAAGACGAGGACTTTGCTTCGCTGAAGCAATAGATATTCACGAGTAGCCTTGCCACATGCTAAAGACCAAGTTGATTCGTGCCGGAGTATTCCTTGCAGGATTCGGCTTTGTCGCTGGAGCAACTCTCTTCGCATTCGCCTGGTTCACGGTCTCAATCCCCGACCCCAATGCCTACGTCAATAGCCAATCAACAATCATTCAATATTCCAACGGATCTGAAATCGGTCGCATCGGTTCACAGAACCGACAGGTGCTTCCGTTAGCAAAGATTCCACTTCGTCTTCGTTACGCAGTGATGGCAGCTGAAGATCGCAACTTCTATTCCAACCGCGCATTTAGCGCGACCGGTATTGCACGCGCGCTTCTGAATAACTTGAAATCTGGTTCGCTCAACGGCGAAGGTGGATCAACCATCACGCAGCAATATGCGAAGACTGCATTCTTAACGCCGAGCCGAACAGTCCAGCGAAAGATTAAAGAACTCGTTATTTCGCTCAAGCTTGAGAATGCGCTAACAAAAGATCAGATTCTTGAAAATTACCTCAACACTATTTACTTTGGTCGTGGCGCTTACGGCGTGCAGACTGCTGCGCAGCAGTACTTCAACCGCAATGCCAACCAACTCACTATTTCTCAGAGCGCAATCGTGGCAAGTATCTTGCGCTCACCTGGTCTCTACGATCCTTTCTACGGAGATAAAGAGCAGAAAGCACGAAACAAGGCGCGCCTAGAAAGACGTTTCGAATACGTCATTAGCGGAATGCTCGACAAGAAGTGGATCACCGAAGCAGAGGCAAAGGCAGCAAAGATGCCGATGATTGCTCCGCGCACAACATCAGGTCAACTCAGTGGACCTAAGGGTTACATCATCGATGCCGTTCAGAAAGAGTTGAGCAAACTTGGATTTACTCAAGACCAACTTCTTGTCGGTGGTTATGTCATCAAGACAACTCTTGATCAGCGCGCACAACAATCAGCAGTCGATGCGGTCAATAAATTCACTCCGTCACCTGCGCCAACTAATTTGCACACAGCGCTCGTTGCGATTCGCCCAGGAACGGGCGAAGTCATCGCGATGTATGGCGGAAAAGATTATGTAGTTCGCCAACTTAACGACGCTACCCAATCTATTGCCCTCGCAGGTTCAACATTTAAGCCCTTTGCACTCGTTGCAGGTCTTGAAGCCGGAATCCCACTGACATCGATGTGGAACGGTGATTCACCACA
>WLKV01000060.1 GCA_009701085.1 Actinomycetota bacterium
ATTTGGATTTAGTTTCTATCCATCCAATCTTTAATCTCTATAACCGCGAATGGCCCCTTCTTACCAATCCGCCGTCACTTCCACCTGCAAAGTTCAGTGCAAGCGGAATAGCTCAAGATTCCATCGTGGGAGCTGGCTCCATCATTGCTGGTGGCCACGTCAATCACACCGTTACTTCTTACGATGTACATGTTGGAAATGGCGCATTTGTCGATGGCGCCGTCTTGATGCCAGGCGTCAAGATTGGCGACCGTGCCGTTGTTCGTAAGGCAATCATCGATAAGAACGCAATTGTCGAACCAGGTGCTCAAATTGGCGTCGATCTCGAACGCGACCGTCAGCGCTTTACCGTTACCGAGAGCGGAATCGTCGTTGTCGGTAAGGGCATGATCGTTACTGCGTAAGTTTTGTAATCTCCACTGCAACTGCATCAATCGCTTCTCGCGCAGTAGGTGTTACTGCCATATTGGTAAAGAAGCCGTGAATCATCCCCGCATACTCTGTATAGATTACAGTGACGCCATCGCGCTCAAGTAGCGCGGCGTATTTCTCGCCATCACTAATCAGCGGGTCGTATTGGGCGGTAATAATGATTGCGGGTGCAACTCCAGAAAATGAGCTCGCACACATAGGAATTGCATAAGGATTTGAATCGTGCTGGCTTCCTTGAAGATATTGATCCCAGAACCATTGCATCGCTTGAGTAGAGAGACCATACCCCGTTGCATTTTTGATATATGACTCTGTATCAAAGTTACGGTCGTTGCATGGATAGATCAGAAGTTGGAAGGCGAGAGCAATCTTCTTATCGCGCGCTTTGAGTGCAACACCTGATGCCAAGTTAGCTCCTGCGCTATCTCCGGCTACTCCGATCTTCGTTGGATCAATATTCAATTCGGCGGCGTTGGCGATGACCCATAGAAGTGTTGCATAGCAATCATCGAAAGGAATCGGGAAAGGATGCTCGGGTGCTTTCTGATAATTGACGCTAATGATGGTTGCACCGCTTTGATTCGCGAGCCGTGCAAGGGATGCATCGTAGATATCGAGGAAGTTGAGCACCCAGCCACCACCATGGAAGTAGACAATCGCTGGTGCGTTACTTGCAGAAGTAGGGCGATATATTCGAATAGGTAGATCTGCAGTGGGACCTGGAATGTATCTATTGACGATTTCGTGCACTGGTTCTACGGGACCAGCTAATGCAGGACGTGATTGGGTGTTCTTGCGAATGACATCAACGGGGGCTTCCCACACCTGCGGAAGACCAGCAGCAGCACCTGCTTCGAGGAATGCTTTGATCTCTGGAGCAAGTGACATGGCGTTATTGAATCAGAGTTCACCGCGCGAGAGAAGTTCTAACACTTCCTTAGCGCGCTCTCGTAGTTCAGGTAAATCACCGAGACGTTTAAGACCAGCAAGTTGCTGACCCATTCGATGATTCTTTGCAAATCGTTCTTGATTACGATCGAGGAAATCCCAATACAAAGTTGTAAACGGGCATGCATCATCACCGATGCGCTTCTTGGGATCAAATGCACAACCCTTGCAGAAACTTCCCATCTTCGAGATGTAGGAACCTCCTGATGCATAAGGCTTGGTCGCAAGCTTTCCACCATCGGCGTGCAGGCTCATTCCAATGACATTGGGAACCATTACCCAATCAGCTGAGTCGATAAAGGCGCGTCGCATCCAGTCGAGAAATTCTTGCGGCGATGTTCCGGTAATGAGAGCAAGGTTGCTTAAGACCATTAATCGAGGAATATGGTGAACCCATGCGCGCGCTTCAATGTCGCGCACCTGTGTTGCTACACAGTTCATCTGGGTTTTGCTTGAATCAGTGTAAAGCGGCAAGAGTGGGCGAGTAGCAGCGAGTGCATTCTCATTTCGGTAGAGATCACCGAAGTGCCAGTACAAACCGTTGATGTATTCGCGCCAACCAATGATTTGTCGGATAAATCCTTCAGCACTTGCTAGCGGAATATCTCCTATTGCAAATCGTTTTAACGCTGCAGTGATTACCTCTTCAGCATGGAGCAATCCGATATTGAGATAGGGGCTTAAGAGTGAGTGATTAACAGCCCAAGATTCAGCAACCATTGCATCTTCGTATGCACCGAATTCAGCGAATCCTGTCTCAAAGAAGTGCTTCATCTGCTTGAGTGCCGCAGCACGCGTTGTGCCCCATGTTGTATCGGGATCTTCGCCAAAGACTGGAAGGTTGCGCTTCTTAATGTCGGCAAGTACCGCTGCATCGATCTCATCGCGTGGATGTTCCACATATGCAGGCCATGAATGTGCACCTTTAGGGGGCGGAAGGCGATTATCTGCATCGTAATTCCACTTACCACCGACAGGATCTTTGCCCTCCATCAAAATGTTTAGGCGAACACGTTGCGCGCGATAGAAGTTCTCCATTACCAAACGCTTCTGGGCATCAGCCCATTGAGTAAAGAGTGGACGAGAAGTCAGAAAGAAGTCGTTAGGGATAAGAGTCAGTCCGAGACCTTTTAATTGTTCGTACTGTTTATGTGAAGAAGGTTCGGTAACTTCAATCTCAACATCTGGATTGGATTCGCGGAATTCCTTGATGCCGACTTCAGTAGTGGCACTTCGCATAAAGGTGACTGTAAAACCTTCGTCGCGTAGATCTTTTAGGAAGTGATCCCGTGCAGACATCAGAAAGAAGAGGCGCTGGATATGCCACGAACGAGTGGTAAGCATCCGTTCACTCTCAATGAAGAGAATCTGATGTGTCTTGGGGTCTGCCTTCTTTAGTGCTCCGTAGTTGCGATTGAGCTGGTCATTAAGAAGGAGTACAGCTCTTACCAATTGATGGTTCTATCTCGCAAAGTTCGGTATGCATCGACAACGTCAGGGGTTGCTGTTGAGTGGGTTGATGAAACGTCGCCAAGATTCCATTGTGGAGGAGTTGCTCCGCCAAGGAGCGCCCACGCAGCTTGTCGTGCAGCGCCATCTGCGACATATTCACCTGGTTGTGGAACCAGAACTTCGCGACCGAATAGTGACGATGCAATTGATGAGATTGCAGGATTCTTTGCAGCGCCACCGATAAGCAATACGCGGTTGATAGAAACACCTAACTGTTCCAGAGCGTCAACTGCATCGACAAGCCCGCACAACATTCCTTCGATCATCGCTCGAGCAATATCGGCAGGATTTGAGTTTGAAAGGTTCATCCCAGCAAAGACACCAGTTGCATCAGGGCGGTTAGGTGTGCGTTCGCCTTCAAAGTAAGGCAGAAGCGATAAACCGTTTGCACCTGGCTTGGCAGTGAGCGCTAGAGCGCCTACTTCATCATGTGTCTTTCCTAAGATACGAGTGGCTGCATCCAAAATTCGCGCCGCATTGAGCGTGCAGACAAGAGGTAAGAAGCGACCTGTTGCATCAGCAAAACCTGCAACCGCTCCGCTGGGATCATGAGTTGGAGTATCTGAGACCGCAAAGGCAGTTCCACTCGTGCCGAGAGAAACAACAACGTCGCCGGGTTGCGCTTGAACACCGAGAGCAGCACCTGCGTTATCTCCTGCGCCCGCTGCGATAGGAATTCCTGAAAGCGTTTCACCGCCGAAGGCGTTGGGTGCAACGATACGTGGAGTAATAATGGCGCGATCTGTGCGAAGCGCTGATTTCAAGAGATCATCTCGATACGTTGATGTCACTGAATCGAAGTAGCCAGTGCCCGATGCATCAGAGCGATCGGTAAATAACTTTCCAAAATCTTTTCCACCTTGCAGGCGCCATGAGAGCCAGTCGTGGGGGAGCGCAACTGCTGCAACTTTCTCGGCGTTTGCTTTCTCGTTATCTGCAAGCCAACGAAGTTTCGTTGCAGTAAAAGATGCAACGAGTACTGAGCCAACTTTCTTTGCAGCTTCCGCATCCCCACCCATTTCAGCATTGAGATCGCGTGCAGATTGTGCAGAGCGAGTGTCATTCCATAGAAGTGCAGGGCGAATAACTTCTCCGCTGCTATCGAGTGTGACCATGCCATGTTGTTGCCCACCGATTGAAATTGCTGCAACGTCATCGAGTCCGCCAGCTTCGGCAATTGCGCTGTCGAGGGCTTTCTCCCAAAGGGCTGGCTCTACTTCTGTTCCATCAGGGTGAGAGGCGCGACCTTGGCGAAGTAACTCACCAGTATCTGCGTTGCGAATCACGACTTTTACCGATTGGGTCGATGAATCCACGCCTGCTATGAGTTGGGGTTTTGCCATGGCGAAAGGCTAGACTGTGCCAGTCAGTGTTGACCACAGTGCGGCTTATTTATTTAGCCAAATCTCACTTAATTTTGGAGCGTTGCAATGCGTATTGGAATTCTTACAGGTGGCGGAGACTGCCCAGGACTTAACGGTGTTATTCGTGGAGTAGTCACAAAGGGAATCAAAGAGTACGGATACGAGTTCGTCGGATTCCGCGATGGTTGGAAGGGCCCACTTGAGGCTCTCACCATGCCTTTGGATCTTGCAACTGTGAAGCCAATCCTTGCAAAGGGTGGAACCATCCTTGGTTCATCACGTACCAACCCATTTAAGATGGAGAACGGTGTCGAGCGCATCAAGCAGAACCTTGCTGATCAGGGTATCGATGTTCTCATCGCAATTGGTGGCGAAGATACTCTCGGAGTTGCAACAAAGCTCGACGCACTAGGCGTTAAGGTCATCGGTGTTCCAAAGACAATCGATAACGACCTCAACAACACAGATTTCACATTTGGTTTCGATACTTCCGTCAACATTGCAATGGAAGCAATCGATCGCCTTCACACAAC
>WLKV01000061.1 GCA_009701085.1 Actinomycetota bacterium
ATGTAATGTGACCGAGGCAGAGATTCGTGAGGGCTTCGCAATTCTCGATCAAGCTTTTGCAAGCATCGCCCACCACTACACAGGTGCATAAAAAATAGATCCTGCCACTTGGACAGGGTCTATTTTCTTTACTCTTTAGTGATGGCCCTCGAGCTCGCGTCGTTCTGTCTCTGTCGCTTTAGGAACAGCAACAGCAGCAGCACGCGAAATTCGATTACGGAGCTTATTCTTCAAGGCAGCAGGGCGACGAACTCCTGATGCATCGTGCTCTGGAAGTTCGAGTGGAGCAAGTTGTTCATGAGAAGTAAGGAGCCAAGCCTTTTCTGGAGAAATTGGCTCGTGCACTTCAACAAATTCTCCGTTAGGCATACGAACAAGGCGACCTGTTTCGCGGCCATGCAATACAAGATCACGATCTGCGCGCTGCAATGAGAGACAGAGACGCTTGGTGATAATGAATGCGATTGGTGGGAGAACAATGATGCTGATACGAGCAAACCACATCATCTGATTGATGGTGAGATGGAATGTCGTTGCGATGATGTCGTTTCCACCGTTAATCAAAGAGACCATGGTGAAGGTAAGAGCCATGACACCGATTGCTGTGCGGTTCGGTGTATTTCGTGGACGATCAAGGAGATGATGCTCGCGCTTATCTCCCGTAGCCCAGCTCTCAATAAATGGATAGAGAGCTAGACCGGTAAACATAATTCCAGGCAGAATCAATCCAGGAATCAAGATATTCCATGAGATTGTGTGGCCGAAGGCATGTGTCTCAAGTGGCGGCGCCATTCGGACAAGTCCATCGAGCCAACCCATGTACCAGTCGGGCTGTGATCCCGCAGAAATTTGTCCTGGTGTATATGGACCGTATAACCAGATTGGGTTGATCGATGCAACAGCACCTAAGAATGCAGTAACGCCAAAGACGATAAAGAAGAACCCGCCAGCTTTTGCCATGTAGACCGGCATAAGTGGGTAACCCACAACGTTCTTCTCTGTGCGTCCTGGACCAGGGAATTGAGTGTGCTTCTGGTACCAGACGAGCATCAAGTGCACGGTAATCAGGGCAAGGAAGATTCCTGGAAGAAGAAGAACGTGAACGGTGTAGATACGAGGGATAAATGCTTCACCAGGGAAGGCTCCACCGAATGCAAAGAATGCAAGGTAGGAACCAACAAGTGGAAGCGCTTGAATAATTGCTTCAGCGATTCGGATACCTGTACCTGAGAGAAGATCGTCAGGGAGTGAGTAACCCAAGAAACCTTCAACGATTCCGAGAGTAAGAAGTCCTACTCCGATGATCCAGTTAAATTCACGTGGCTTACGGAAAGCGCCGGTGAAGTAGACGCGAAGAAGGTGAACAACGATTCCCACCATAAAGATGAGAGCAGCCCAGTGGTGAATCTGACGCATCAAGAGTCCACCACGAACTTCAAATGAAATATCGAGAGTCGATGCATAAGCGGCAGACATTTCCAGACCCTTGAGAGGTTCGTATGCACCTTCGTAGACAACTTCACGCATTGATGGGTCGAACCAGAAGGTAAGGAATGTTCCAGAGAGAAGAAGGATGATGAATGAGTACAAGCAGATTTCGCCAAGGAGGAATGACCAGTGATCAGGGAAGACCTTTGTGAGGTTCTTCTTCATCCACTTTGCAGCGCCTGTGCGATCGTCTACATATCCTGCGACGTTACCGGCGATTCTTTCGCGTGCTGTCATGATGATCGCTCCCAGAAGCTAGGTCCTACAGGTTCGGTAAATGGCGCCTGAGCTACTAAGTAACCCTCGGCATCGACTGTGATTGCCAATTGTGGCAGAGGACGCGCAGCGGGGCCAAAGATAACTTTGGCTGCACGTGTGACATCGAATGTTGATTGGTGGCATGGGCAGAGAAGGTGCTTTGTCTGCTGTTCGTAGAGTGCAACTGCGCAACCCATATGAGAACAAATCTTTGAGAAGGCGATGATTCCTTCATGTGTCCATGAAAGTCGCTCCGCATCCAAGTTAAATTCTTCAGGACGAAGACGGATAAGAAGTACTGCATCTTTTCCAATATCTGCAAGCGAGCGATGTTCGCCGGGTGCGATCTCTGGAAGAGTCTGTGCAACAGCTCCAACTTCAAGATCTTCAGGTCGCAATGGTCGATCGCCTGGATCTGTCACAAGACGAGTTCCGGCCTTCCATGAAGTCTTTGAGAGATCATCTTTTGGAAGTGGACCCAAGTCGCGAAGAAGAAGTAGGGGAGTGAGCGCTGAAAGTCCAAGTGCAGCACCGAGTGTGCGCTTAATAAGTGGGCGACGGCCAAGACCTGCAGCTGATGCTCCGGCCTTTACAGTCTTAATGAATTCAGAGCGATCGTCATCTTCTGAACGGAATTCATGTCGGTGTGCAATGACTTCTTCATCTGGCATCAGCGTCTTTGCCCAGTGAATGAGCCCTGCACCAATACAGAAGAGAGCGATTGCCATTCCCATTCCGAGTCCCAATTGGTGAGCGTTGGTTTCGCCCATTACTGGAATAAAGATGAAGACATCATCCTTCACAAAAATGTATGAATAGATAAGTAGAAGTGTGCCGATTGCAGATAGACCAAAGAGGATTGCAACTTGACGCTCTGCACGGGCAGCAGCCTTTGGATCTGTATCAGTAGAGCGATGAACGTGGGCAGGAAGTCCTGGATCCTTAATCTGCTCGATCTCGTTAGACATGTTCTATCTCGCCTTCATCGCTAGCCAGACTGCGACACCAATAAGCAGTCCGATTCCAAGTGTCCATACAAGTAAGCCTTCAGTAACTGGACCTACTCGACCGAGAGCTGCTCCACCTAACTGTGGTTCAGATTCCGCAGCCTTGATCCATTTAATGATCGAAAGTTTCTCTTCTGGAGTAATTGTCTTATCGCTAAACACTGGCATTGATTGCGGGCCAGTGATCATCGCTTCGTAAATATGACGTGGTTCAACGCCCATCAACGTTGGCGCGTACTTACCTTGAGTGAGTGCTCCACCTTGTGCAGCAAAGTTATGGCACATTGCGCAGTTAGTGCGGAAGAGCTCTCCACCCTCTGCAACAGAACCATCGCGCTCGTAATTCAGCGCCTCTTCACCTGGAACTTCAGGTCCTGGTGCAAGGGATGCGACATATGTTGCAAGCGCATTCACTTCTTCTGCGTTATAGACAGGCTTCTTACGCATAGCCTGGGTGCTCATATCTGCCATTGGCATACGACCTGTAGCAACCTGGAAATCAACAGATGCAGCACCTACACCGATAAGAGAGGGAGCGATCTGACCGCCTTCAGCATTGAGGCCGTGGCAGGAAGAACATCCCTTCAAGAAGATTTGCTTACCTTCTTCGATGGTGACAGAACGATCCGCGACTGAAGTGGCGTCGTTATTGACGGCACTCGCAACCTGGAATGTGGTGCCGATGGTGAAGAGAGCAAAGATCAAAAGAATTGGTCCTGCTGCACGATGTCTGCGTAGACGCGAGAGACGCTTCACTGTTTTCCTTTCAGTAGGTTCAGTCGTAGGTGAATTATTTGATGAGGTAGATAGAGGCGAAGAGGGCGATCCAAACTACGTCAACGAAGTGCCAGTAGTACGACACAACGATTGCTGTTGTTGCTTGGCCTTGAGTAAAGCGACGAGCCTTGGCGATACGAACCATCACGATGAGGAATGCGATGAGACCACCTGTTACGTGGAGACCGTGGAACCCTGTTGCGATGTAGAAGACTGAACCGTACGCATTTGTTGAGAGTGCAAGTCCTTCTGTCACCAAAGATGCGTACTCGTAGATTTGGCCCGCGATAAAGAATCCACCCATTAAGAAGGTGAGAGCGAACCACTCGCGCATTCCCCAATACTTCACATTAATCAGGGATGCTGTGCGGCGAGCTTGGTAACGCTCAGCTGCGAAGACACCGAACTGACATGTCACTGAAGAGAGCACGAGAACGGTGGTGTTGACAGCTGCAAATGGAATATTGAGAATCTCTGTAGATTGGAGCCAGACCTTGGGCCCTTGAACTGCGCGTGTAGTGAAGTACATCGCGAAGAGAGCGGCGAAGAACATGAGCTCGCTGGAGAGCCAAACGATTGTTCCGACTGCCACCATGTTGGGGCGGGTGATCTTGTGGTGAGCGCTCACGCTGGTGCTTGTCATGGGTGGCATTATTCCCGAAAAGGGGCTTACTAACCTATTTAGAGCGCTCCGGAAAGAGCTCTTTTTCCGCTGAAGTAAGGTGAAAAGGGTCACCCAAAATGGGGCAGATTTACAGTGACTTCCGCCCGAGTTCCCCTATTAGACTTCGACCCATGTCAGAGAACACCGGAGCTCGGGAGCGCAAATACTCAATCGTTCTCTACTCGGACGATGTCACAGTTCGCGAGGCTGTTATCGGAGCCCTCGGCACCCGAGTTGCACCCGATATGGCAGAGCACGTCATCCATCAATTCGCGACAGCACCCGCTCTTCGCCTCTTTGTTGATGGCAAGAAGCCAGATTCTGATACCCCTATCGATCTCTTTATCTTGGATGGCGAATCAGTTCCCGAAGGCGGCATCGGAATGGCACGCCAGTTGAAGGACGAGGTCTACAACTGCCCACCTGTCATGGTCATTACAGGTCGCAAGGAAGATGCGTGGCTTGCAGCGTGGTCTCGCGCCGAAGCAAATGTTCTCCATCCCGTTGATCCATTTACTCTTTCTCACACAGTTGCAGATTTACTTCGCGCCCGTACTGTCGCAACAAACGCAACTGCTTAACTGGATTCCA
>WLKV01000062.1 GCA_009701085.1 Actinomycetota bacterium
TTACGCAGAAGATGCGCGAAGTTATCAGCTATAAATTGATGACCCAATTGGCTTGGGTGCATCCGATCTACGTGCCATTTTTCGCGCTGATAAATTCCATCAAGTGAACGCGTCTCCAGAAGAACAGAGCTATATCGGCGAGCCAATTTTCGAGTGCTTCGATTTACGGCATTTACTCGCCTGCGACATACGCGCGCCACTAACCGAGGCATAGGAACTATCTGTGTTGGATCATGCAGCTCCAGGAGCATCGAAGTCGCACCCATCTTTTCAATGTGAGCCAATGTGTTATTGAGATTCTCTTCAAATACTTGTGGGGAGAAACCATTGCGCAGTAAATCGTTTCCACCCACGATAACTGCCACAAGTTCTGGGTTATGAATCAAGATCTTCGGAAGTTGCTCGTGAAGAACTTCTTTGGATTGCGCGCCAGGACGTGATGCGTTGATATAAATCAGAGGCTCAGTGAATGCTTGTGCGAGGTGATAACCCCAGCCGAAGTAATTTCCCAGTGAGTCTGAGTCACCAACCCCTGAGGCTGCGCTATCGCCAATAATTGCGAATGTCAGAGGCTCGTTCACCTTATGCCGCCGTTACCGAGTCAATATTTTCTAAACGATGGATTGTCTGTGACCAAGGGAATCGTTCTGCTTGAATTCTGCAGCGATCTGAAAGGGTTATATCTTCACGGATCTCATCCAGAATGATTTCAACGGCATCGGCAAAGGCGGCTCCATTATTTGCCGCAGTGAGCCCGACAAAATCGCCATTTTCTTGACTGAGAAACTCTCCAACAGCGCTCGTCTCTGATGCGACGACCGGTGTTCCACTAGCAAGCGACTCAAGAGCTGCAAGGCAGAAAGTTTCGATGGGCCCTGGTGCAAGAGATACATCTGCCGAGGCAATCATCTGAGCGAGTAGATTCTTATTGGCAACGTATCCCCAGAAAGTTACAGGGATATCACGAGAAGAGTCATACAACTTTTTATGCAGTGGACCGGTTCCTATGTAGACAAGTCGTGCGTTGATGCCACGACCCAAGAGTTCACGCAGTACTTGGAGTGAACGCTCTGGCTTCTTCTCAGGAGAGAGTCGACCGCAATGCACGAGAAGGACATCGCCTCCCTTAATCATTTTGGCACGAAGCTCTTCATTGCGATGAGCAGGAGAGAAGGTTTCAAGATCTACACCAAGTGGAACGCGGACCACATTGGAAGTTCCAATCTCATCAAACTCGGCAGCGGCAAAATTTGTCGTGGTGACTACGTAATCAAATTTTCTCGCAAGTCGTGAGTTATGCCATCCCACAAATGACTTCAATGGAATACCAAAGTAATTCTTCACAAGTCCACGCAGAGTTTCATGGCTAAAGACAATCGCTGGAATGCCACGACGTTGCGCCCAATTTCCAAGGCACGAGAGCGTAAATCGATCGGAAACTTCGAGTCGGTCAGGTTTGAGCGAATGCAAGATTGTCTTTACTTGACGCGTCGAGCGGATAACTCGATAGCCACCACTGAAGGGAATGACCCAAGATGGAAGAGTGATGCAGCCACCGTGCGCAGTCTTTTCTCGTGAGAATTTCTTGCCAGGCACTACATAGATAAATTCATGGCCAATTTTCCCGTATTCAGTACCTAAGTTATGAAGTGTTGTTTTGATGCCACCTGATTTAGGGCCGTAGAAATTGGCGATATGAATAATCTTCATGCAACCATTCCTCGTTTCTTAGAAACTTCGTAAATTGCATCTTTATAGTGATCGATGAGCTGTGCGTTGATGTAATCCCATGTGCGGTGTTCCACTGCTTTGCGTGCTGCAATCTGCATCAAATCGAAGGATGAGTGCGAACGCAGAGTCTCAACAGCTTCCAACAACTGATGTGAATCGGCAGTATCAATAAGTAGCCCTGTGACGCCGTGGTCGATGAGATCTACAGGACCACCGGTATCGGGGCCAATGACCGGAACTCCTGATGCGAGCGCTTCTTGAATTCCTTGACAGAAAGTCTCGTGTTTTCCGGTGTGTACGAAAATATCGAAGGAAGCTACATACCGAGCAAGCTCTGTACCTGATTGATACCCAACAAAACGCGCATTAGGAAGTTCTTTTTTAAAGCGTGGTGCTGCAGGCCCGTCGCCAACAATGACTAACTGAATGTCATCGTGTTCATCCAGGATTGCCAGGTCATCAAGTCGCTTCTCATTTGCTAGGCGTCCGACATAACCCACGATGAGCTTCTCGCTCTTGCCTGTGATGTTGGCGCGCAATGATTCGTCGCGACGAGTGGGCGCGAAGTTGACTAGATCTACACCGCGCTTCCATAAGCGAACATTCTTCACGCCATTTACTTCAAGATCACGGCACGCCCATTTAGAAGGCGCCAACGTGATGTCAGATGCTTGGTGAATTCGTGAGACCCACTTCTTCAAAGTCGAATGGGCGATAGTGAGACCGTAGTGACGTGCAAATCCTGCAATATCGGTTTGATAGACGGAGACCGTTGGGATTCCCATCTTCTTTGCAATGCGCGCAACGTAGTGACCCAGGAAAATTGGTGAAGCTAAGTGAATGACATCAGGGGCGAAACCTTCAAGCAGAGGTTCGAGATATTTACGAGGAACGCCCATCGGAATGAGCTTCTTCATTGCAATACTAGGAACGTGCTTAATCTTGTAATCAAGGTAACGAGTTGGGGCGCCTTCACTTTCCGGTGCGATGATCAAGACTTCGTGGCCTTGGGACTTGCAATATTCAAGAAGACGCAGAACTGAGTTGGTGACACCATTTACTTGGGGCAGAAATGCCTCAGTCACTACTGCGATACGCAGCTTCTCGTTATGTGTCATCTCAAGCATGTGTGAAGAGTGAAGGGGCAAGCCGACTGAGAATTCGCCGAGAGGTTACGTGTCTCTGAATAGAAGATGAAGTATTGGTTGAGACTTTTACGCTCGCCCATCCTTCCCAAACCACCTACTCACCAGTAACATACCCGCCATGAAGATAGCAGTGTGCGTAAAGCAAGTTCCCGATTCATGGGCAGAGAAGAAGATGGTCAATGGAGTTCTCGATCGCGAGAACGTTGATGCAGTTCTCAATGACCTCGATGAATATGCCGTTGAAGAAGCCCTTCGTATCGCCGAAGCACATGGCGGCAATGAAGAAGGTGGTGCACATACCGTCACCGTTATTTCAATGGGACCAGAACGTGCAACTGAAGCTGTTCGCAAAGCGCTCTCTATGGGTGCCAACGATGCAATCTTGGTAAGCGATAGTGCGCTCGCAGGATCTGATGCACTTGCAACATCTGCAGTTCTTGCAAAGGTGATTGCAGATGGTGGATATGACCTCGTTATCTGTGGCACCGAATCAACCGATGCGCGCATGAGCGTTGTACCAGCGATGATCAGCGCTCGCCTTGGCTGGGCGCAACTGACATTTGCATCCAAGGTCACTGTTGATCCTGCTGGAAAAGTTTCGATTACTCGCGTCACAGAAGCTGGCGTCGATGAAATCTCTGCCGCATTTCCTGCAGTCATCAGCGTTGTCGAAAAGATTAACGAGCCACGCTATCCATCCTTTAAAGGAATCATGGCTGCAAAGAAGAAGACTATTGAACAGAAAGATTTAGCAGCGGTCGGCGCATCAGCGCAGAGCGCATGGTCACAGGTCAACGATGCAACACCTCGTCCTGCACGCGCTGCTGGTGTCAAAGTTACCGATGAAGGAAACGGCGGAGAAGCGCTCGTGAACTTCCTAGCAGAGAAGAAGTTGATATGAGCAACGTATTGATTCTCGCTGATTTTTCAGGCGATAAGGCAACCAAGACCACTGCAGAACTTGCTACAGCAGGTGCGCGCATTGGCTCAGTGACTGCAGTAGTTCTAGCGGGCTCAGGAAAAGGTGCAGCACTTGCTGCAACCGTTAACCAAGGCCCCATCGCTAATGTTCTTATTATTGAATCTGATGACTTTGCATCACACGGAGTTGCAGCATCTGCGGATGCACTAGCAGCGCTCGTGAAGGAAAAGTCACCAACAGCAGTTCTGATTGCATCTCACGCATTCGGTAAAGAAGTTGCTGCTCGTGTTGCAGTGCTGACTGAATCGGGAATTATCACCGATGCAGTCGATGTTGCAGCTGATGCAACGGCAACCCAGCTTGTCTTTGGTGGATCTACAACAGTTCACTCAAAGGTTTCTCATGGCGTAGCTGTCATCACAGTTCGCCCTAATAGCGTTGAAGCAGATTTTTCTGCATCAACTCCTGCAATTGAAAATGCAACAGCGTCGATCAGTGCCGATGCAAAGAAGGCAACAATCTCTTCTTCACAACCTCCTGTAAAGGGCGGTCGTCCAGAACTGACTGAAGCAAATATCGTTGTTTCAGGCGGTCGTGGCACAGATGGAAACTTCGCTCCTGTCGAAGCTTTTGCAGATTCTTTAGGTGCAGCAGTTGGCGCATCACGCGCAGCGACAGATGCTGGTTGGTACCCACACTCACATCAAGTCGGTCAGACCGGCAAGACTGTAAGCCCGCAGCTCTATGTTGCATGCGGAATCTCTGGAGCTATCCAACACCGGGCAGGTATGCAGACTTCAAAGACAATCGTTGTGGTCAATAAGGATCCTGAAGCGCCGCTCTTCGATATCGCTGATTTCGGCGTCGTAGGCGACCTCTTCAACGTGCTGCCGAAGGCCACCGAAGGCGTATCCGCCCGAA
>WLKV01000063.1 GCA_009701085.1 Actinomycetota bacterium
CGCTAATTTGCCGTGAAGCTCAGGGTGTTTCTGCAAGAGAGCATCCATTGCAAGCGGAATTGATGCAGCAGATGTATTTCCATTCTTACGAATGTCATCAGCAATCACAACAGAGTCAGGCATATCCATCTCTTTAGCCATGGTTTCGATAATGCGCACATTTGCTTGGTGTGGAATGAATGCGTCGATATCTTTGACAGTAAGTCCTGCTGATTCAAGAGCTTTGAGAGCTGCCTTGCTCATGGAGAAGACCGCCCATCGGAAAACTTTCTGACCTTCTTGAGAAATATTTGGCCACTTGCTGCCAGCTTTGGTGAGTTGAGTTTCAACATCGCGTACTTCAATCCATGATGGATTCATCTGAATGGCATCGCGTGAATCGGCATCGGAGCCCCATTCGACGGGACCAATACCTGCATCTTGCGAAGCGCCAATAACTACAGCTCCGGCACCATCGGCGAAGATAAATGCTGTTGCGCGATCATCGGGATCTGTGAAATCTGAAATCTTTTCTGCACCGATGACAAGAACGGTCTTGGAAGTTCCAGCCTTAATGAAATCGTGTGCCATCGAAACTCCATAGGAGAAGCCTGCACATGCTGCATTGATATCGAAGGCCGCTGCCTTTGGGTGTCCTAAGCGCTGCAAGATTGCAGTAGCTGCAGAGGGCGCCTGAAATGGAAATGTAATTGTTGCAACGATGATGGTGTCGATATCTGTAATTGAAAGCTTTGCCTTTTTGAGCGCATCTTCAGCTGCCCATGTAGCCATATCAAGAACTGTTTCGTTCTCATCTGCAAAGCGACGAGATTCAATACCTGTGCGCTGCTGAATCCACTCGTCGCTTGATTCGATGCGATCGACGATTTCAGAGTTAGGAACGAGGCGCTTAGGGCGATATGAACCGACAGAGAGAATCTGACTTTCGCTTCCGGTCTTCGATGCAATTACCTTAGACATTACTTACCTCCGTGGGTTGCAACGAATGCGCGTGCAGCGTCGATATCTGCAGGGCTCTTGAGTGCGAATTGTTCGATGGATGGAGCTGCACGCTTGATAAGTCCAACCAGCGTTCCTGCAGGTGCAACTTCGATGACTCCAGTGACACCAAGACTTAGGAGAGTCTCCATACAGAGATCCCAACGCACTGGATTGGCAATCTGGTTCACGATGCGATCGAGAACTTCTGCGCCGTCGGTAACGACTGCACCATCTTTGTTAGAGAGCACGCCAACTGCGGGCGCTGATGTAGAGATAGCCGATGCCAATGTGCGAAGAGGCTCGACAGCAGGTTTCATATAAGAGGTATGGAATGCGCCTGCTACTGCAAGTGGGCGTACGCGTGCACCTTCGGGAGCAAGCTGGGCAATTGCATCCAAATCACCAGCAGCAACGATCTGGCCTCCACCATTGTCATTAGCGGCAACCAGGCCTAGATCTGCAATTGCACTAAGAACTACTTGGCGATCTCCGCCGAGGACAGCTGCCATTCCTGAAGGTGTTACTCCTGCAGCCTTTGCCATTTCAACTCCACGTGCACGAACTAATTTCATGGCATCAATAGGTGAGATTGCACCTGCAATAGCAGCGGCAGTAATTTCGCCGACGGAATGTCCGGCAACAAAAGAAAATGAACCCGATGCACCCAGTGCATGTGCGCTGATGAGGCCAGCTGCAACGATGAGTGGTTGTGCATTGGCAGTATCTTTAATTTCATCTGCATCGGCAGTGGTTCCAAGACGAACAATGTCGAGCCCGATTGCATCGGAAATCTCTTGAGCCATCGCGCGGATCTGCGCATCTTCAAGCCAGGGGCTGAGCATTCCAGGAGTTTGTGAACCTTGTCCCGGAGCAATGATTGCGAGCATGTCTTTAATATAAAGGATTACGAACGAGTAACTAGCCAAACTTGAGCGCAGTGTGGCGAAACATTCACTTTTTCTGACGGCAATTTGATAATCGGCTCATGTGTTTCAACGAATGATGCAGCATCAAAGATGCGACGGAAACTTGTTCCCCACTTTGTATCTGGCAATGTAAATGCAGTCTCTTCTCGAGAAGAGTTTAAGAAGAGAAGTAATCCACGATCGGGGCCTGCTTCAATCATCACCGTCAGACTTCGCTTTTCGCCATCTGCCCAGTGATCTTCAGTCATCTCACGACCACCCAAGCTAAACCAGGCAATATCTTTTCGCTGTGTTCCAAGATCAACGCGACCTGTAAAGAATTCTGCTGCAACATCTGCAAGATAGGTCTTTCGAATACGAGTGAGTTCAGAGACCGAATCACGCATATCGCGTTGTAATTCATTGAGCTCCCAAGTATTTGCCCAACCGCCCATAAAAGTTTCGGGGGAGTCTGCAACAGCTGGAGTTATATCGCGTGGCATTGAATAGGCATTATTAGATCCTGCTTGCGTGCGACAAATTTCATCGCCCATTGTGATCATCGGAACGCCAGCAGAAAGCAACAGCGTTGCCATCATCGACTTCTTGAGTGAATGGCGAAGTGACAATAATTCAGGATCGTCAGTTGGTCCTTCAACGCCCATATTCCAAGAACGATTCTCATTGGAACCATCACGATTATCTTCTTGGTTAGCTTCATTGCGCTTATTGGAATACATCACTAAATCGCAGAGAGTGAAACCATCATGGGCTGTCACAAAGTTAATTGAAGATGTTGGGCCGCGGTAGTAAAAGACATCGGAAGATCCACTAATTCCTGCTGCAATATCGGCAACACCTTCACCGTAGCCACGAGCCAGATCGCCCAACCAGAACTGGCGCACAGAGTCGCGATAGCGATCGTTCCACTCGCGCCATGGGTGGGGGAAATCGCCAAGTGAATAGCGCGAGACATCCCACGGTTCTGCAATCATCTTAAAGTTACGCAGCACTGCATCGGATTCGATAGCGGACATCAACGAAGAATCGGATGCAGAACCAGTTGAATAGAGAGCTGTTGCTAAATCGAAGCGGAAACCATCGATTCCAACTACTTCTACCCACCATCGCAGCGAATCAATGATGTGGCGCACCCCGTGTGGGCGCGATGCTGCAACGGTATTTCCGCACCCGGTGACATCGACATAGTTGCCATTGCTGTCATGGCGATACCAGGCATTGTTATCAATACCTTTAAAGCTCAGTGTTGGTCCACCCACTCCACCTTCGGCAGTGTGGTTATAGACAACATCGAGAAAAACTTCGATACCTTCGTTATGTAGTTGATCAATCGCCCATTGCAATTCTGTAACGGGATCATCGGTTGCTGCATATTCACCGTGTGGTGCTGAAAATGCAATGGCGTTATAGCCCCAGTGATTTTTGCGGCCGCGTTCCCAGATTCCTGGTTCAGTTGTATATGAATGGATGGGCAGAAGTTCGAGAGCGGTCACACCGAGATGTTTAAGGTGTGCAATCGTGCTGGGATGGCCAAGTGCTTTATATGTGCCACGTTCTTCTGCAGGAATTTCTGGATTCTTCGCAGTCAGCCCCTGCACATGCGCTTCGTAGATAACTTCTTGCGTCCATGAATAGATGGGACGATTGAGATCGCGAGCGCGGTAATCGGTCACTACTGAGTACGGAACGAACCCTGCACTATCGCGATCATCGCGAATCGATGTATCGCCCACACCGGTTCCATCTTCGCTGACATGTCCGAAGATCTGCGGAACATACTGAACTTTTCCGTCGAGCTTATGAGCGTACGGGTCTATTAATAATTTTGCGGCGTTAAAACGCGAGCCGTGTTCGGGAGCCCATGTGCCATAGACGCGATAGCCATAGCGTTGACCGGCACGAACCCCGGCAAGGTAGCCGTGCCAGATCGGCCCATTTCGGTGTGAGAGCGCAAAACGGGTTTCAACCAACTTGCCATTGACTTCATTAAAGAGGCAGAGCTCGACAGCAGTTGCAGCGTTGGTCCAGAGCGCAAAGTTGCATCCACCGTCTGTGAGGGTGGAACCGAGAATTCGGGGGTCTGCTGGTAGCACTGGCCTATCTTGCCCGTGAATTGTTTCGTATGCATTAAGAAACCCGTTCTTTTTGTAGGTGTTTATGTGACATCTGTTGCGGAACGAACTCAGGGAAGAAGACTTCAGCACTTTCAGAATCGCGACCAAAACGCGCGATATGAATGAGTTCGGTTATGGATAGGAAAAGAATTGCAGGGAGTAGATCAAGGCTGCGCTTGAGGAACCAAGGGGTGCCATTCTTGAGCATCCAGATAATTGAATCTTTGCGACTTCTATTATTCGAAGAAGAGAACTGCACATTTCCAATTTCAAATCCACGCTTACGCAGAAGATGCGCGAAGTTATCAGCTATAAATTGATGACCCAATTGGCTTGGGTGCATCCGATCTACGTGCCATTTTTCGCGCTGGTAAATTCCATCAAGTGATCGCGTCTCCAGAAGAACAGAGCTATATCGGCGAGCCAATTTTCGAGTGCTTCGATTTACGGCATTCACTCGCCTGCGACATACACGCGCCACTAACCGAGGCATTGGAACTATCTGTGTTGGATCATGCAGCTCCAGGAGCATCGAAGTAGCACCCATCTTTTCAATGTGAGCCAAAGTTTCATTGAGATTCTCTTCAAATACTTGTGGGGAGAAACCATTGCGCAGTAAATCGTTTCCACCCACGATAACTGCCACAAGTTCTGGGTTATGAATCAAGATCTTCGGAAG
>WLKV01000064.1 GCA_009701085.1 Actinomycetota bacterium
GGTAAGAAGTAATGGCAATCGGAGTTAAGGTCCGCAAGGGCTCAGCGCAGAACGCGCGTGCTCGTCGTGCTTTCCGTCTTCGTAAGAAGATCTCAGGCACACCATCACGTCCACGCCTCGTCGTTTCACGTTCATCACGCCACCTGTTCGTTCAGGTTATTGATGACACACAGAGCAAGACAATTGCTTACGCATCAACAATGGAAGCAGATCTTCGCAAGGCATCTGGCGATAAGACAGATAAGTCGAAGCAGGTCGGAGCACTCATTGCTGAACGCGCTAAGAAAGCTGGAATTTCTACAGTTGTCTTTGACCGCGCAGGTAACAAGTACCACGGTCGCATTGCAGCAGTTGCAGATTCTGCACGAGAGAACGGATTGGAGTTCTAATGGCTGTTAATCCAACTAACGATGCAGCGCCAGCAACAACTGGTGCACCTGCTAACAAAGGACGTGGCGAACGCCGCGAACGTCGTGATGATCGCGAGAAGGAGAAGTCTCCATACACCGAGCGCGTGGTTTTCATTAACCGTGTGTCTAAGGTTGTTAAGGGTGGACGTCGCTTCTCATTCACAGCACTCGTTGTTGTGGGCGATGAAAACGGCACAGTAGGAATTGGTTACGGAAAGTCCAAGGAAGTTCCACAAGCAATTGCTAAGGCAGTTGAAGAAGCTAAGAAGTCATTCTTCACAGTCCCACGCGTTCAAGGAACTATTCCTCACCCAGTTCAGGGTGAGACAGCAGCGGGCGTAGTTCTTCTTCGCCCAGCAAGTCCAGGTACCGGAGTTATCGCTGGTGGTCCTGTTCGTGCCGTACTTGAGTGCGCTGGTGTTAAGGATGTTCTTACTAAGTCTCTCGGTTCTTCAAATGCAATCAACATGGTTCACGCAACCGTTGCTGCACTGAAGATGCTCGAGTCACCTGCACAGATTGCAACTCGTCGCGGTCGTCCGCTCGAAGATGTAGCTCCTGCAGCAATTATCCGCGCTTCACAGATGACAGTTGGTGCCTAATGCCACGTTTGAAAATCACTCAGGTTAAGTCAACCGTTGGCAATAAGCCAGAGATTCGTAACACCGTTCGTTCACTCGGACTCAAGCGAATCAACGATGTTGTCGTTAAAGAAGACCGTCCAGAAATTCGTGGCATGGCAGTAGCTGCTCGCCACTTGATCAAGGTAGAGGAGGTCGAATAAAGATGACTCTCAAACTTCATCATCTTCGTCCAGCTCCAGGTGCTAAGAAAGCTAAGACTCGTAAGGGTCGCGGTGAAGCATCAAAGGGTAAGACCGCAGGTCGCGGTGGCAAAGGTACTCACGCTCGTAACACGGTTCGTCCAGGTTTCGAAGGTGGTCAGCTTCCACTCGTAATGCGTTTGCCAAAGCTTCGTGGTTTTAAGAACCCAGCTCGCATTGAATACCAGGCAGTGAATGTCTCAACAATCAACGCACTCTTCCCAAAGGGTGGCGATGTCACTGTTGCTGATCTCATTGCAAAGGGTGCAGTTCGCGATTCCTTGCCTGTAAAGGTTCTTGGAAATGGCGATATCGCAGTCAAGGTTTCAGTTACAGCACATGCATTCTCAGCATCAGCGGTCGAAAAGATCTCTGCAGCTGGCGGATCAACAGCAACACTGTAAAAAGTAATTCAAAACATTATTGATGTAGAGGGAGAAGATTGATGCTTTCAGCATTTGGAATGGCCTTTAAGACGCCTGAACTTCGTAAGAAAATCTTCTTCACTCTCTCAATCATGGCCTTGTTCCGTTTTGGGTCAGTAATCCCAACTCCAGGTGTCTCATATACAAATGTCAAGCAATGTATCGATCAGGCACAAGGTGGCGGACTCTTCGGTCTCATCAACTTGTTCTCTGGTGGAGCCCTTCTTCACCTCTCAGTATTTGCGCTCGGCATCATGCCTTACATCACCAGCTCGATCATCATTCAGCTGCTCACCGTGGTTATCCCACGTTTCGAAGCGCTTAAGAATGAGGGCCAGTCAGGCACAGCAACTCTTACTCAGTACACACGTTACTTAACTATCGGTCTTGCAATCTTGCAGTCAACAGGTTTGATTGCAGTTGCACGTACACCAGGTCGTTTGATTTCAGGATGTTCACTTCCCATCATTCCTGATGCTTCATGGCAACGTATCCTCACAATGATTGTTGTGATGACAGCCGGAACATCAGTAATCATGTGGCTCGGCGAACTCATCACAGATCGCGGCGTCGGTAACGGTATGTCTATCTTGATCTTCACATCTATCGCTGCAGGATTCCCAAGCCAGCTCTGGTCAATCAAGCTCCAGAAGGGCTTGTTCGCATTCCTCTTCGTCTGCGCAGTTGGAATCCTCGTTGTTGCCGCTGTTGTATTCGTTGAGCAAGCTCAACGTCGTATTCCAGTGCAGTACGCAAAGCGCATGGTCGGACGTCAGGCATATGGCGGAACTTCAACGTATATTCCAATCAAGGTAAACCAGGCTGGTGTTATCCCGGTTATCTTCGCTTCATCACTCTTATACATCCCATCACTTCTCGTGAACTTCACCAATAGCCAGGCTGGTTGGGCTGTATGGATTTCACGTAACTTGGTTCGTGGTGATCACCCTATTTACATGGCTGCATATGCAACTTTGATCGTATTCTTTACCTACTTCTATGTAGCAATCACATTTAATCCAGATGAGGTTGCAGATAATATGAAGAAGTACGGTGGATTTATTCCAGGTATCCGTGCAGGACGCCCAACATCTGAGTACCTTCAGTATGTTCTCTCTCGCATTACAGCTCCAGGAGCTCTCTACCTCGCACTCGTTGCAATTATTCCGATCCTTGCTCTCATCGTCTTCGGTGCATCACAGAACTTCCCATTCGGTGGAACTGCGATCCTCATCGTTGTCGGTGTTGGTCTCGATACTGCAAAGCAGATCGAAAGCCAGTTGCAGCAGCGTTCATATGAAGGTTTCTTGAAGTAATGCGTTTAGTCCTGGTAGGTCCACCAGGTGCTGGTAAGGGAACACAAGCTCAGTTTCTAGCCGCGCACTATTCAATTCCACATATCTCTACTGGCGATATTTTCCGTGCCAACCTCAAGGCAAGCACACCACTTGGTCTGCAGGCAAAGGGATATATGGATGCAGGTCAGCTCGTTCCTGACGAAGTCACCAATGAGATGGTTAAAGATCGCCTCACTCACGATGACACAGCCAATGGGTTTCTCCTCGATGGATTCCCACGCAATACAGTTCAAGCTGAAGTCTTACGTGCATTCCTCGCTGAAAAGCGCACTCCACTCGATGCAGTTCTTGAACTCGCAATCGAGAACGAAATCATTATCAAGCGCCTCTCTTCACGTCTTACCTGCAAAGCTTGTGGAGCACCTGCTTCACCTGAAGCTACTGCGTGTCCATCATGTGGCGGCGAGCTCTACCAGCGCGAAGATGACAAGGAAGAAGTCATCGCAAAGCGCCTAGCTGTCTATGAAGAACAGACCGCTCCAATCGTGCATTTCTACCGCACCGAAGGTTTACTCATCACAATCTCCGCAGATGGTGAAGTCTCTGAGATTACAGATCGCGCAATTACAGCGCTCAGCCGCGTTCACGGCTAAATTTCACTATGGCAATCCAGATTAAAGACCTTGATCAAATCAAGGTCATGCGTCGCGCTGGTTTAGTTGTCGCAGAAATTCATCAGCTCATCCGCGAAGCAATCAAACCGGGAATGACAACGAGCGCACTTGATGCAATCTCTGCAGCCCATATTAAGCGCAGTGGCGCAACATCAAACTTCTTCAATTACCACGGCTTCCCAGCAACAATCTGCGTATCAATCAACGATGAAATCGTCCACGGAATTCCTGGTCCTAAGATCATCAACGAAGGTGACGTTGTCTCAATCGATTGCGGTGCAATTGTCGATGGGTGGCATGGAGATGCAGCTTTCTCAATCGGTATCGGAAAGGTAGATCCTGAAGATCAGAAGTTGATGGATGTCTGCGAAGAATCAATGTGGGTAGGTATTGCAGCTGGAAAGAACGGCGGCAAGCTTTCCGATATTGGCTATGCAATCGAGCAGTACATTAATTCGCAAGGTAAGTACGGAATTCTTCAAGAGTACGGTGGACACGGAATCGGCACCGAGATGCATCAAGAGCCACATGTTCTGAATTTTGGTAAAGCAGGCAACGGGCCTGAAATCGTTCCAGGTATGGCACTTGCCATCGAACCGATGATTACTCGTGGAACGCATAAGACTAAAGTTCTCGAAGATGACTGGACTGTTATCTCCAACGATAAATCTCGTGGCGCTCACTTTGAACATACCTATGTCATCTGCCCTGATGGCAAGCCATTTGTCCTCACAGCGATCGATGGGGGCAAGGCTGAACTTGCTCGCTTCGGAATTGAGACCTCCGACACACTTTCGTAGGCGCGAACACCGTAGCCATCTTCCGATACCAATTCGTTACCAAAAATCTATTCAGCATCTTCACAGTTTCACCTAACCTCTCATGCAATGGCCCTGAATTCCAGGGCATCAAAAGGAGAGCTCATGTTGAAGAAGAAAGTTATTGCGCTCGGTGTTGTAGCAATTGCTGCTTCACTTTTGGCAGCGCCATCAGCAAACGCTGGTGCAAAGCCTGCCGCAAAGGCAAATGTTGGAGATGAATGTCTTCGCGAAGGCACAAA
>WLKV01000065.1 GCA_009701085.1 Actinomycetota bacterium
AGTGAGCCTAATAACTCATATCGATGTTCTCTGCGCATTACTAGCAATTTCCATGATTGCAATTGTAATTCGATTAAAGTCAGTACTCCTTGAATCCAATACAGATTCCGAAAGTGATTACTCGATCAAGCAGATTTTCACCGGTTTCCGCATCGATTGGCCAGTAAGCCTTGGCATGGCCTGTGTTGTCTATCTTGAATTTGCACTCGGTGACTGGGGAACAATCTTTACCAAAGATCGACTCGATGTTTCAGGTGGCTTGAGCACAGCGCCATTTATTATCTTCACAGCGATGATGATTGTCGGTCGACTCTTGGTTCACCGTTTACAAGAGAGAAATCCAATTGATCTCTTGGTCAAGCGCGCTGCGCTCTTAGCCGGCTTTGGGTTCGGTTCGCTGATTATCACCGCGACTGTTCTGCCAGCGTCGCTGAAGTGGTGGTCATACGTCCTCTTTATCCTTGCATTTGCTATCGCTGGTCTTGGTTCCTCGTTTGCAGGACCTGCATTCTTCGCAGCCGCTAACCGTCGCTCCTCACAGCCAAGTGCAGTTGTTGTAGGCCAATTTGGCGTCGTCAACAACGTTCTACTCTTTGGAATCAAGTGGATTGTGGCGTGGACGATTCAGTTCACCGGATCAATTGCACTTGCGATGATGATTCCTACCGTGATGATGCTTGCAACCGTCTTCTTTGTGAGCTCACTCAAAGCAGATTCGAAGTCTAAAGTTTAAACGCGCTCAAACCAGACTGTTGCAAGAGGTGGGATACGCACTGTTGCATACAGATTTGTATCGACATCGACTGCAAATGAATTATTGGTAATTCCGCTACCGCCATATTTCAGATCATCGGTATTGATGACTTCACGCCAGACGCCTGAGACTGGAAGGCGAAGTGAGTATTGCTCGTGCGGAACAGGGGAGAAGTTGGTTACGCAGACAACGGGAATTCCCTTATCGGACCAGCGAACAAATGCGAGTGTATTTCCTGCTCCGTCATCGCCAACGATCCATTGGAATCCATCTGCGAAGATATCTTTCTCCCACAAAGATGGCAGTCCCTTATAACTCTGATTGATATCGGCAAGAGCTTTCTGGACACCATTATGTTCTGCAAATTCTGTGAGGTACCACTGAAGTCCTGCTTCTTGGTTCCACTCTTCGTTCTGTGCAAACTCTTGTCCCATAAATAGCAACTTCTTACCTGGATGCGCCCACATAAATCCGTAGAGCGCGCGAAGTGTTGCGAGCTTCTGCCAGCGATCTCCGGGGAATTTATTAACTAGTGAACCTTTACCGTGTACAACTTCATCGTGGGAGAGCGGAAGCATAAAGTTTTCAGACCACGCATAGAGAATGGAGAAGGTAATTTCATTGTGGTGATACATGCGGTGAATAGGTTCGTGCTGCAGATATTCGAGGGTGTCGTGCATCCACCCCATATTCCACTTAAAGCCAAAGCCCAGGCCTCCACCAGAAGTCTCTTTGGTGACCCCGCCCCAAGCAGTCGATTCTTCGGCGATCATCATGATGCCTTGGTGATGCTTATAAGCAGTTGATGTCGCTTCTTGGAGGAGTTGAACTGCCTCGAGATTCTCGCGGCCGCCGAACTTATTAGGCAACCATTCGCCTTCTTTACGTGAGTAATCGAGGTAGAGCATCGATGCCACAGCATCAACGCGAAGACCATCGATATGAAACTCTTCTAGCCAATAGAGAGCGCTAGCGACAAGGAAGTTACGGACTTCGTTACGGCCGAAGTTGAAGATAAGAGTTCCCCAATCGGGGTGTTCGCCTAATCGTGGATCGGCATGTTCGTAGAGCGCTGTGCCATCGAACTTTGCAAGAGCCCATTCATCTTTAGGAAAGTGAGCAGGAACCCAATCGAGAAGGACACCGATACCCGATTGGTGGAGCGCATCAACGAGATAGCGGAATTCATCGGGTGAACCAAAGCGAGATGTAGGCGCAAAGAAAGAAGTAACTTGATAACCCCACGAAGGTGAATATGGGTGTTCGGTAATCGGTAAGAATTCAACGTGGGTGAAACCTTGCTCGAGCACATAGGAAACAAGTTCTTCAGCCATCTGTAGGTACGAGAGACCTGGGCGCCAAGAACCAGCGTGGACTTCATAGACAGAGACAGGGGAGCGCCATGGTTGGTAACTCTTTCGATTCTCCATCCACTGTGAATCGTTCCAGATGTAAGTGGATTCAGTGACAACAGATGCTGTGCGAGGTGGATGTTCAGTTGCACGCGCCATGGGATCTGCGTGATCAACCCAATTTCCGTTGATGGTGCAGATCGCAAACTTGTAACAGGTATTAGGTCCTACATCAGGAATGAATATTTCCCAGATACCGGTGGAACCAGCGCGCACCATAGGGTGCGTAGCGCGATCCCAGAAGTTGTGATCGCCCACAAGACTTACAGCATGCGCGTTAGGTGCCCAGACTGAGAACGCTGTACCAATAAGAGATCCGTCTGCTTCGCGCTTGATATGTGCACCGAGTACATCCCATAAACGTTCGTGACGACCTTCGGCGATGAGGTGGAAGTCGAGTTCGCCCAGCGTTGAATAGGGATTGAGGTATGAACCTTGAGGTAGATAAGTATTTTCTTCTCCCGATGTTCCGCTCTTAAAGAGGCGGGAGAAAAAAGACATGCGTAATCTTAAAGCTTTACCTGCGCAATGTGAACAACTTTGCCTGACAACCTTGTTGGATCAAGGCGCACATAGGTGTGTGCTGACCAGTGATATGAGGCGCCATCAATCAAATCCGTTACCTCAAAGTTATCTTTGTGCAGACCGAGTTCTGACATGTTCCAGTGCACGGTTGTCTCTTGTGCAAATGAAGGATCGAGGTTGATAACGACAAGAATGAGGTTATCTCCATCGCGCTTTGAGTAAGCGATGATCGAGTCATTCTCGGTTGTATGGAATCGAAGATTGCGAAGACGCTGAAGTGCAACGTTCTTCTTGCGAATCGAGTTGAGTTGAGCGATAAATGGAGCCAGCGTTAACTTCTTCTTGGTAGCACCATCCCAGTCACGGACCTTGATCTCATACTTTTCTGAGTCGATGTACTCCTCGCCGCCTTCTTTAAAGCGGCGGTGTTCGTAGAGTTCGTATCCTGCATACATTCCCCATGAAGGAGTCAGCGTTGCAGCAAGGGCTGCGCGAATAGCAAAGATTGCAGGATTTCCTGATTGCAGGTGGAAAGGCAGAATGTCGGGAGTATTGACCCAGAAGTTTGGTCTAAAGAATGCGCTGGTCTGCTGCGAAACCTCAGTTGCATATTCGGTGAGCTCTTGCTTACTTGTGCGCCACGTGAAATATGTATAAGACTGGTGGAAGCCCGCCTTGCCCAAAGCATGCATCATTGAAGGCTTGGTAAATGCTTCAGCAAGGAAGATGACATCAGGGCTTTCTGCATGAATAGTCTTCATGATCTCAGCCCAGAAGTGAACTGGCTTTGTGTGTGGGTTATCTACGCGAAAGATGGAGATTCCCTTTGAGATCCAGAGACGCAGGATGCGCAGAGTTTCAGCGACGATTGCGCTGTAGTCGTTATCGAAGTTAATGGGATAGATATCTTGATATTTCTTCGGAGGATTTTCTGCGTATGCAATCGTTCCATCAGGACGAGTTGTAAAGAATTCAGGATGTTCTGTGGCCCATGGGTGGTCAGGAGATGCTTGGAGAGCAAAGTCCATCGCTACTTCAAGGCCATTCTTCTTTGCAGTCTTTACGAAGTTTTCAAAGTCAGACATAGTGCCGAGTGCTGGGTTAATCGCATCGTGGCCACCTTCTTTATTGCCGATCGCCCAAGGAACACCAGGGTCAGTAGCAGTAGGTGTCAGGGTGTTGTTCTTCCCCTTACGAAACTTAGTTCCGATGGGATGAACAGGCGGCAGGTAGAGAATGTCGAATCCCATTGCTGCAACTGCAGGCAGACGAAGTTCTGCGGTCTTAAACGTTCCGCTGATGACTGTGCCATCTGTTCCAACTTTGGCACCCTCGCTACGAGGGAAGAATTCATACCAAGATCCGACAAGGGCGCGTTCGTGATCTGCACGGATTGGGTAGTGCTCAGTTGAAGTGGTGAGGCGACGCAATGGATGCGCTGTGAAATATGTGCGAATCTCTTCGGTCGATGTCTGCGAGAAGCGGTTCATCGCTGACAAAGTTGTATCGCGCAGAATTTTGATGGCTGCAGTGAGCATTGATTTCGCAGATGGGTCTTCGGCTAACTTCTCTTCAAAGATGATGCGCCCGATGGTGCACATGAGTTCAGCATCAATATCTGCAGGAATCTTAATTTCTGCATCGTGAATCCATGTGGCAAATGGATGGTCATATGAGTCGATGGTGAATGTGTAATCACCCTGAGCTGGAATACGTAAAGAGCCTTGATAACGGTCTCCGCCATGCCACTGTTCAGCCATTACTGAGCGAGAAAGCTCTTTGCCTTGGGCGTTATAGAGAACTACATCGGCACCGAGTAAATCGTGGCCTTCGCGAAATATTGTTGCACTTACTGGAATCTCTTCACCGGCGATCGCCTTTACAGGAACGAAATCTCCCCCAAAAAATACTGTGGGGGAGATGTCGGTGACGGGGATTCTATTGATCAACCTGAACCTTCAGTGTTGCCAGCATCTGCTGAACGTACATCGAAGATA
>WLKV01000066.1 GCA_009701085.1 Actinomycetota bacterium
ATGCTGCAGGTATCTCTGAATCTGAACCACGCAAGATTGAAATGGTTTTAAAGACAGGTCAGCCTGTTCTTGTTCAAGTTACTAAGGATCCAATCGGCCAAAAGGGCGCACGCCTTACAAGCCAGATTTCACTTCCAGGACGTTATGTTGTCTATGTTCCTGGTGGCGGAATGAGCGGTATCTCTAAGCGACTTCCTGAATCAGAGCGCTCACGTCTTAAGGCAATCTTGAAGACACTTATTCCAGAAGATGCAGGCGTCATTGTTCGTACTGCAGCTGAAGGTGTCTCTGAAGCAGAGCTGACAGCAGATGTCGAGCGCCTGAAAGCGCAATGGGAAGATATCTACCAGAAGTCAGTCAATCCAAACTTCCACGCACCAGCACTTCTACTCTCAGAACCAGATCTTGCTGTCCGTGTAATCCGCGATATCTTCAATGAAGATTTCCGCAAGCTCATCATTCAAGGTAACGAAGCATGGGATGAAATCAGTTCATACCTTGGTTCGATTGCACCAGAACTCGTTTCAAAGATTGAGAAGTATTCAGGTAGTGGTGACTTGTTCGCTGATTACCGCGTTGAAGAGCAGCTCGCTAAGGCATTCGATCGCAAGGTTTATCTACCCTCAGGTGGATCTCTCGTTATCGACCGCACCGAAGCGATGGTAGTTATCGATGTCAACACCGGTAAGTTCATCGGTAAGGGTGGAAACCTCGAAGAGACTGTTACCAAGAACAACCTCGAAGCTGCAGAAGAGATTGCACGTCAACTACGTCTTCGCGACTTAGGAGGAATCGTTGTAATCGACTTCATCGATATGGTTCTTGAATCAAACCGTGATGCAGTTCTACGCCGATTGGTCGAATGCCTCGGTCGCGATCGCACCAAGCACCAGGTTGCAGAAGTAACATCTCTCGGACTTGTTCAAATGACACGTAAGCGCGTCGGACAAGGACTCATCGAAGCATTCTCAACAACATGTGATTCATGTAATGGACGCGGAATTCATATCCATATGGATCCTGTGAAGATGAAGGCTCCAATGCCTCAGGTAAATTCACAGAGCGCACATCACCCAGATGTTGATGAAGAGACCGCAACCGACCACGAATTCCACGAGACTCTCAACGAAGAGGCTCCAGAAGAGGCCGAAGCGGTCACAACTCCCAAGGGAAAGCGCCGCCGCAGGGCAGCTAGCTCAGGGGTCATTACCGCCTAGATTTTTAGGGCCAATGGCCCAATTTGACCCTGAGGGTACGAAATCCGTACTCTTAGCGTCTGCTCGAGCACGCCTCACGCGTGAATTGAGCTTGATGACTAATACGAAGAACTGAGGCAATGAGCATGTACGCAATCGTTAAAGCTGGCGGACGCCAGGAGAAGGTCACTGTTGGCGAGATCATCACCGTCGATCGCATCGACGCTGCTGCAGGCGCATCAGTTTCATTCCCAGCTCTCCTCGTAGTTGATGGCGCTAACGTCACAACTGATGTTGCTGCACTCTCAGCAGTGAAGGTAACTGGCGAAGTTATCGACGCAGTCAAGGGTCCAAAGATTGACATCCTTCGTTACAAGAACAAGACAGGCCATCGCCGTCGCCAGGGTTTCCGTGCACAGCACACACGAGTAAAGATCACCGCAATCAGCGGTGCTAAGTAAGCGAACCGGTTAAGGGAGCAGATAAATGGCAAGTAAGAAGGGTGTTTCCTCAACACGTAACGGTCGCGATTCAAACCCACAGTACCTCGGTATTAAGCGTTTCGGTGGCCAAGAAGTTAATGCAGGAGAAATTCTCG
This sequence comes from Actinomycetota bacterium, assembly GCA_009701085.1. GTDB lineage: Bacteria > Actinomycetota > Actinomycetes > Nanopelagicales > Nanopelagicaceae > Planktophila > Planktophila grossartii. The sequence goes on from WLKV01000066.1 coordinate 1,795, forward strand.
TACGTCAGCGTGGAACACACTTCCACCCAGGCAAGAACGTTGGACGCGGTAAGGATGACACTCTCTTCGCTCTCGCAGCAGGAGCAGTTGAATTCGGTCGCGCTCGCGGTCGCCGCGTAGTGAACGTAGTCCCTGCAGTTTAATTTAGGTTTCTCTTAAAGGAGCGGGCCGCATTTATCGCGGTCCGCTTTTTTATTTCAGTCATTAACAACTACAAGTAAGAATCTTTAGAAGGGGAGTGAATATAAATGACATCGTTTATCGACAGCGTCACTCTCTTTGCCTCTGCCGGAAAAGGTGGCGACGGTTGCGTCTCTGTTAAGCGCGAAAAATTTAAGCCACTCGGTGGACCAGATGGTGGTAACGGTGGACGCGGTGGCGACATCATTCTCGTCGTCGATTCATCAGTAACAACTCTCCTTGATTTCCACCATTCGCCACATCGCAAAGCAACATCTGGTCACCAGGGTTATGGCGATCGCAAAGATGGCGTTTCAGGCGAAGATCTCATCCTCCCTGTTCCAAACGGAACTGTTATCTACGATGAAGATGGCGAGCAAATCGCAGATCTCATTGGCATTGGTACAACATTCCTTGCAGCTCGCGGTGGACACGGTGGCCTTGGAAACCTTGCTCTCTCTTCATCAAAGCGTCGTGCACCAGGATTCGCACTTCTTGGCGAACCAGGCGAAGAACGCAAACTCACTCTTCAACTCAAATCAGTAGCTGACATTGCTCTCGTTGGATTCCCAAGCGCTGGTAAATCTTCGCTCATTGCAGCTATTTCTGCGGCTCGTCCAAAGATTGCTGACTATCCATTTACTACTTTGGTTCCAAACCTCGGCGTCGTGCAAGCGGGCGATACGCGCTTCACCGTTGCAGATGTCCCAGGACTTATTCCTGGTGCATCACAAGGCAAGGGACTTGGACTTCAATTCCTTCGCCACGTCGAACGTTGCGTTGCACTCGTTCACGTACTCGATTGCGGAACTCTTGAGACAGACCGTAATCCAATCGATGATCTTGAAGCAATTGAAAATGAATTAGCGCTCTACGGTGGTCTTGAAGATCGCGTTCGTATTGTGGCTCTCAACAAGGTCGATCTTCCCGATGGCAAAGCTATGGCCGATATGGTCGAAGAACAGCTCAAGGAAAAGGGCTACGAGGTCTATAAAGTCTCTGCTGCAAGCCGCGAAGGTTTGCAAGAACTCCTTTACTCCATGGCTCGCCTTGTTCAGCGCGAACGTGCGGAGGCTGCAAAGGAAGAGCGCACCCGCATTATCTTGCGTCCAGTTGCTGTCGATGATTCAGGATTTACCGTTCAGAAGAATGGCGACGGATCATTTAGCGTGCGCGGACAGAAAGTTGTTCGATGGGTTCGCCAGACCAACTTTAAGAACGCCGAAGCAATTGGCTACCTCGCAGATCGCCTTGCACAGCTTGGTGTTGAAAAGGAATTGTTTAAGAAGGGCGCAGTTGCTGGCTCTGAAGTTCGTATTGGTTCTGGCGACAACGAAGTTGTCTTCGAATGGGAGCCAACTATCGAAGCAGGCGCAGAACAACTCGCTGGCTTCTTGCACCGCCGCGGAGAAGATTCACGTCTTGAGGGCGCATGGCAGACAGTTGAAACCGAACGCGATCGCCTCTCTGATGAGGAAGTTGCTCGCCAATGGGAGTACAACGTTGCCGAACCACATAACCCTGAGATTAAATTGACTCTCGATGAGATTGAAGAGAGCGAAACAGAAAGCAATGACAAGTGAACCGCGAGGCCATAACTAACGCCAAGCGCGTTGTTATCAAGATTGGATCTTCATCGCTTACGGGATCTGCTGGCTCTGAACTTGATCCCACCGCAGTACAGAAAGTCGTAGATCTAGCCTTTTCACTCAAGAACCGCGGCGCTGAAGTAGTTGTCGTCTCATCGGGCGCGATTGCCGCCGGTCTTTCACCACTTGGACTCAAAGTTCGTCCCAAAGATTTAGCGACACAACAAGCAGCAGCATCTGTCGGCCAGGGCTTACTCATTGCTCAGTACAGCGAGAAGTTCAAAGCGCACGGAGTTATCTCTTCTCAAGTCTTGCTCACAACTGAAGATGTCGTGCGCCGTTCACATTACGCAAATGCTCAGCAAACTCTGACAAAACTTCTCTCATTAGGCGTTGTTCCAGTAATCAACGAGAACGACACAGTTGGAACTCAAGAGATTCGCTTTGGCGATAACGATCGCCTTGCAGCGCTAGTCGCACTCCTTATCCAGGCAGATTTGCTCGTTCTCGTCTCCGACATTGATGCGTTATATGACGCTCCACCAACTCAATCTGGAGCACAACCGATTCGTTACGTTGCCAAAATGTCAGATATCGACTCCATCACTCTCGGTGGTGCAGGCTCAGCAGGCGTTGGCAGCGGGGGAATGGTTACCAAAGTCGAAGCAGCTCGCATCGCAACAAGTGCTGGTATTCCAATGCTTCTTACCTCTCTAAAGGAATCTGCAGAGGCAATCGCAGGTGCCGACCTCGGAACTTTCTTCGAAGCGCACACATCAAAAGCTAATTCACGACTCTTATGGCTCGCTCATGCATCAACGCCACGGGGTCGCCTCATTCTTGATGATGGCGCAGTTACTGCCATTCTCGAACGCGGTGTCTCGCTACTTCCTGCCGGCGTTACTGCAGTCGAAGGCGATTTCATCTCTGGCGATACGGTCGAATTAGCATCGAAGTCTGGCAAAG
>WLKV01000067.1 GCA_009701085.1 Actinomycetota bacterium
AACAGCATCCCCACGCTTCTGCGGGATGATTGAAATCGGCAAGTCCGCCAATACTTTGCGCAGATGAGCATCGGCTGCCTCGACTCCGCGCCATGAACTAAAGAGTGCCAATGTGCGACCGCCGGCTGCATCAATCAGTTCACCCAGTTCATCTAAGACTTCTTGGCTCGGTCCTTCACGACCTGGTTCTGGTAGATGCTTTGGCATATAGAGAACGCCTTGATTAGCGAAATCAAATGGTGATCCCACATCGAGCATCTGCAAGTTGGCAGGGTCGATTTCACCTGGCTTGATCTCTTCATCAGAGTCAGAACCCACAACAAAGCCAATGCTGCGCGCCATCGCATCGAAGTTATTGCCGACAGTCAAGGTCGCAGATGTTGCAATAACTGGGTTCTGAGTCAGCAGATTGCTACGTAACACGTGAGAGACAGAGAGCGGTGCCAAGTGCAGAGTTGAGAACGTTGGTTCGTACCAGAGCACATGCTCGTTGCCCATCTTCAAGAGCTTGCCAGCGGTAGTCGCAATCTCTTGCACCGCGCCCTTTACGCGAGCACGTTCTGCATTTTCATCTGGATCAATAATTTCATCGTCAGCATTGATGAGCTGAACCAGCGCAGCTGCTGCCTCTTTCACCTTACGAATCGGTGCTTCAAGTGACATGGGAATCTCTTCGAGTCTTCCTTGTGCCGAAAAATCGCCCTTCACATCTTCGCCGTAATCGGCCATCGCATCATGAAAACTATCGGCGGCATTGGTAAATGCATCCGAAGGCTTGCCAGGCATGTACTTACGAGCCATTGCAGCAGCGCGTTGTACGCGGCCCGAAGTCAGCTCTTCAGTGACCGCTTGCGTTGTGCGATCCATAAATTCGTGCGCTTCATCCAAAATAACTGCATCGCGTTCAGGCAAGATGGGATGTGAATCAACAATTTCGATCGCAAGTAAGGTGTGGTTGGTAACCACAACATCGGCATCTTGCGCCTTCGCTTTAGCTTTGGCCGCAAAGCACTGTGCTCCCCACGCACAAGAATCGGCGCCCACGCATTCGCGCCCCGATAAAGAATTTGCCGCCCATACTCTGCGATCTACTTCGGGCGCATCATCGCGATCTCCAGATACTCCCGGAGTCTTCGCCCATGCGATCAGACGCTTCGCATCTTTTTCTAGATAAGAAGATTCCAATAGAAGTTCGCCGTCAGGATCAGTCTCATCTGCATTCATCTTCTGCAGACAGACATAGTTCCCAACACCCTTGTAAATCGCATACGTAATATCGCGGCCCAGGGCTTTTTCAAGTGCCGGAACAACTGCAGGCAAATCGCGTTCAACCAATTGACGTTGCAGGGCAAGAGTTGCTGTTGCGACCAATACTTTGCGGCCATGCACCAAAGCTGGAACTAAATAAGCAAGTGACTTTCCTGTACCTGTACCTGCCTGCACCATTAAGTGATGGCGATCGGTAAGCGCATTGGCGACAGCTTCTGCCATCTCAATCTGACCTTCACGAGCAGATCCACCAATTGCGGTGACAGCGGCATCGAGTGCGCTTCGCACCTGTGCCGATAGATCGCTCATGGCGGCACTCTATCTTTCTAGGCTGTCGTTTCGCTCTTAACCACAAGGTAGACGCCAATAAGCAGGATTACACCCGCAACGAGTTGAACCATTCCAAGCTTTTGATCAAAGGCGAAGAAGCCAATAACGCCTGCAACAAGTGGATTGACGAAAGCAAAAGATGTCAGCAGCGCAGGTGAAACCCGGCGGGAAATTCCTAAATACGCCCAATATTGTGATGCCAAAGCTAGAACCAAGAAGATCATCGTTGGATTGAATACATCTTTGGCATGTACTTCCGGAACATTCATGACGAAGTGAACAATGGTGGTGCCGATAGCACCGATAAATACCTGAAGGAATATTGCAAAGATAAGAGGGTAGCCACTCTCATATTTAATCCAAATTTCAGTAGCGGCAAACCAGGCAAATGTTGAGAGTAGTGCAGCAAAGATTCCTGCTATCTGCACGCTTCCTTGTGGTGCTCCGATCAGGAAGACAACTGCCACAGATGCAACCACTACCCCACTGGTTGCCAGACGAGATGGTCGCTTTCCTTGAATTGCTAAATAGATGATCGACATCGCAGGAAGTGTTGAATAGAGAAGCGCGGTAATTGCCCCAGGGATTCGTGAACTTGACCACGCTAACGAGACGCTACAGAGCGGTGAATACATGGCCGAAGAGATGACTATCGGCAGAAATGATTTATCAAATTTAAATGCGCGAGGAGATTTCGGAGCCAGAAAGAGAACAGCTAGGAAGAGAATGAGCGCTGAACCCCAAGCTCGAATAAAGACGACATTGATGGGATCAATCGTCTCGGTTGCATGAGATAAGAATGGATAGATGCCACCACCGACGAACCACATGATTGCCACCCCGAAGATGGTCATGCGGCTTAGTCGCTGGGTCATGAGCGCCTACTTAAAGCGAAGTGGGGTGTTTGTGTCATCCTCATACATCTTGGCAGGAATCATCTCGCCTGCTTTATCGCCATAACGAGCACGTGCGCGGCGATAGACGTTCTCAACAGTTGCACCAACTTCCATTGGAACTCCAACAGAACGTGCGAGGTCGCCCGCAAGACGGAGATCTTTACAAGCGAGTGCTACGGCGAATCCCTCGTCGTAATCGCCATCCTTGAGCATTCCGAGGATGTCGCGCTCAAGCAAAATTGAGTTACAAGGAGAACCCACGAGTGACTGGCGAAGAGTCTCAAGGTCTACGCCCGCTTTGACTCCAAGAAGAAGCGCTTCAGTTGTAGCAACGAATGAGTTGAACCAGAGCATGTTAAGAACAAGCTTTACTGCATAGCCAGTTCCGCGCTTTCCGCAGTTAAAGAACTTCTCTGGGTCTCCCATGATGTCAAAGAGGGGCTTTGCGTATGCGAAATCTGCAGGCTCTCCACCAGCGAAGATCGACATCGTTCCTTTATCTGCACCGACAGACATTCCTGCAACAGGTGCGTCGATGATACGAACAGATTTATCAAGAGATTTTTCAACTGTAGCTGCCGTCTCAGGAACAGATGTAGACATATCAATCCACATAGAGCCTGGCTTCATAGCTGCCGCAACACCGCTTGTAACCATGCAGCCCTCGATGGCCTGTGGTGTTGGAAGCATTGTGATGAGTACATCGGCGCCAGTTACACATTCAACGCCTGACTTCGCAGCCTTAGCGCCGGCCGCAATTGGCTTCTGCATACTTTCGGTATTGAGGTCGAAGACCGTGATGTCGATTCCTGCTGCAGCAAGGTTGCGAGACATGCTTCCGCCCATACTGCCTGTACCGATAAATGCGACCTTCACGTCGTGCTCCTTTTTGTTAAATGAATTAAGAAAGATCTACCCAAGTTGTTTTTAGTGCGCTGTAATTGTTGAGTGCGTGAAGCGACTTATCGCGTCCAGCTCCAGAACCATTAAAGCCACCAAATGGCGTAATGACATCTGACATATCGAAGGTATTGACCCAGACAGTGCCTGCACGAAGTTTGCGAGCGAAGTTATGTGCACGAGAAATGTCGCTCGACCACACTGAAGCTGCGAGTCCGTATTCCGTTCCATTCGCCTTTGCTAACGCGTCGGCTTCATCCTTAGCATCCACTGCAACGATGACGGGTCCGAAGATTTCTTCTTGAGAAAGTACGGAGTCATGTTTGACGCCATCAATCAAAGTCGGCTTGATGAGGTTGTCATCGCCTGTTGGCTGGTCTCCACCGAATACAAATGATTCGCCATTCTTACCGACCATATCGAGATAGTGATTGACGCGGTCACGCTGTTGCGTAGAGACGATTGGCCCCATATAGACGCTCGGATCAAGGCAATCTCCGACTGGGAATGTGTCAACGAACTTCGACATCTTCTCGAAGAGCGCTTCCTTAATCTTCTGGCCTTGCACGATGATGCGTGAGCCAGCGTTACAAGTCTGTCCTGCGTTGTAATAGATGCCCCATGCAAGTGTTGATGCGCAAGCATCGAGATCCTTCACATCATCAAGAACAACCTGTGGGCTCTTTCCGCCGAGCTCGAGAGCGACCTGCTTCATATTGGATTCAGCTGCGTACTGGAGCATCTTGCGTCCTGTTGGTCCGCTTCCTGTAAATGCCAACTTAGCGACATCCATATGACGAGCAAGTGCTTGTCCTGCTTCTGGTCCAAGACCAGTCACAACATTAAATACACCGTTGGGAATTCCTGCCTCTGTCGCAAGTCGAGCTAGGAGAATGGCAGAAAGTGAAGATTGTTCAGCAGGCTTTAGGACGACGCTATTTCCCATTGCAAGAGCTGGAGCGACTTTCCATGATGCGATAATCATTGGATAGTTCCAAGGTACTACTGCGCCAATAACTCCAAGAGGTTCGCGAGTAATCATGGCGAGTGCATTACGTGGAGCCGGTGCTATCTCATCGTAAGTCTTATCAATTGCTTCGCCATACCACTGCACCG
>WLKV01000068.1 GCA_009701085.1 Actinomycetota bacterium
ATGAACTCTTTGATCTCGATCAAGCGCGACTTATGCTCCGCGGAGATTTGGGACTAGCTGTAGATCGCGGTCGTATTGTTCGCGAATCCATTGCAGTGATTATCGCTGACCTTGAAGCAAAGGGTGATCAGAGCATCTTGGCTCGCCGCCTTCGCGGTATCTAATAATTTCTCAGCAGATTACTTTGCTCGAGGATGTGCGGTGCTATAGGTCTCTCGCACTTTATCGATGGTGATCAGCGTGTAGATCTGGGTTGTCGTGACTGAAGAATGTCCCAACAACTCCTGCACCACTCGTATATCTGCTCCCCCATCGAGTAAATGCGTTGCATAGGAATGTCTGAAGACGTGGGGGCTTACCTTGCCTTCAAGTCCTGTCGCAACCGCTGCATCAAGAACAATCTGCCACGCACTCTGACGAGATAAACGTTTTCCGCGCGAGTTTAGAAATAGAGCTGGCTCGGACTTTGAATTCTTTGCAGCCAAGGCAGGTCTCGTGCGAGTGAAATATTCTTCTATTGCTGCGACAGCAAACTTTCCTAGCGGGACTAATCGCTCCTTTGAACCCTTACCTCTGAGCTTCAAGACGGTCACATCACCATCATCAGTTCTCGAAATTGAGATGTCGCCGGTGTTCACTCCAACAATTTCGCTTACGCGTCCCCCTGAGGAGTAGAGAAGCTCCAGGATTGCGAAATCACGGAGTGAAACGGCATCACCCTCACGCTTTGCAGATTCAATGAGACGTGTGACCTCATCAACCGAGAGCGCCTTGGGAAGCTTCCTCGCAATCTTCGCACTTACTATTTCAAGAGTTGGATTGGTGATATCGAATTCAAGTGAGGCATATTTGTAGAAACCTTTTACGGCCGAGAGAGTTCGGTTGATACTGGAAGTCGCCAAACCCATGGTCTTGAGAGAGACTTCGAAATCTGTGAGATCTTGGGCGATGAGCTTCTCGAAATCTCTATGAGACGCCTTGAGGAAACCTTCAAATTTGGAGAGATCACGGGCATAAGAAGATATCGAATTACTTGATAGCCCTCGTTCAATGCGAAGTTGGTCGAGATAGGAACTGCGCGCTGCCTCGAACTTCATTGCACAACTGTAATTTAGTGAGCACCTTTGCGGACGAGCGCAGCAGCGATAAGTCCAACGAAAAGTGGGTGTGGTCGCGTTGGTCGTGAACGTAGCTCTGGATGTGCCTGAGTGCCCACGTAATAAGGGTGAATTTCACGAGGAAGTTCGACGAATTCAACGAGATCGCGATCTTTGAACATGCCTGAGAAGACTAAGCCTGCTGCGGCAATCTGATCGCGGTACTGGTTATTGACTTCATAGCGATGGCGGTGACGTTCAGAGATTTCATTGGCACCGTACACACCAGCAACAATCGATCCTGGAGTCAGCGTTGCCTTGTAGAGACCCAAGCGCATCGAACCGCCCATATCTCCCCCACCCGCAACAATCTCTTTCTGGTCATCCATCGTTGCAATGACGTGAGTTCCGCTGTCAGGAAGAAATTCTGCAGAGTTTGCATCTTTGATTCCAGCGAGATTGCGTGCAGCTTCAATCACCATGCACTGCAGACCTAAACAGAGGCCAAGTGTTGGAATCTTGTTCTCGCGTGCAAATTTGAGCGCGCCAAGTTTTCCTTCGATTCCTCGAATTCCGAACCCACCCGGAACGCAGATCGCATCAATATTTCCGAGAGCCTTCTTTGCGCCCTCTGGAGTTTCGCACTCATCGCTAGGAACCCAGACGATTTCAACTTTTGCTTCATTGGCAAAGCCTCCGGCGCGCAGTGCTTCAGAGACTGAGAGATATGCATCAGGAAGATCGATGTACTTACCAACCAGAGCAACCTTTACATGATGCTTCGGTGAGTGAACTTTATGAAGGAGGTCATCCCACTCGCCCCATTGCACATCGTGGCCACCCAGCGAAAGGCGGCGAACAATGTAAGAATCCAGTCCCTCAGTGAAGAGAACTTTCGGGATGTCATAGATAGATGGCGCATCAACTGCTGCAACAACAGCTTCGACATCAACATCGCACATCAAGGAAATCTTCTTCTTGATGCCTTCAGGAATTGGGCGATCGCAACGGAGTACTACTGCATCAGGTGCAATACCAATGCTGCGCAGAGCCGCAATTGAGTGCTGCGTCGGCTTCGTCTTCAATTCACCCGATGGTCCGATATAGGGAACAAGTGAGATATGAAGATAGAAGACATTGTCGCGGCCAACTTCTTGGCGTAACTGACGTGCAGCTTCCAGGAATGGCTGAGATTCAATATCTCCCACTGTTCCGCCAATTTCTGTGATGACCACATCTACATCGGCAGAATCGTTTGCAAGCATGCGTTCTTTAATTTCGTTGGTGATATGTGGAATGACCTGAACAGTTTCACCGAGATATTCACCGCGGCGCTCACGAGCGATTACACGAGAGTAAACCTGACCAGTTGTGACATTTGCTGAGCCTTCAAGGTTGCGATCTAGGAATCGTTCGTAGTGGCCAATATCGAGATCAGTCTCAGCTCCATCATCGGTGACAAATACTTCACCGTGCTGGAATGGATTCATCGTGCCTGGGTCGACGTTGAGATAAGGATCGAGCTTCTGCATGGTGACGCGGATGCCGCGAGCAACTAGGAGGCGACCTAAGGATGAAGCTGTGAGGCCCTTGCCAAGACTTGAGGCGACTCCGCCTGTTACGAAAATATGTTTGGTCACATGCGCTTGGCTCATGGAAGACCATCTTATAGCTTTCTTGGCGCTAGCCTCGCATAGCTAGTAGTTCGGCGGCGTGTTCTCGCGCACTCGAGGATTCTTCAAGACCTGCAAGCATGCGTGCAATCTCTTCAACGCGCTCAGATTGTCCAAGTTTCGAGACACCGGATTGAACCACCGAGCCATCACTGCTCTTCTTCACAACGAAATGTGTATCGGCCCATGCCGCAACTTGAGGAAGGTGCGTGACAACAATGACCTGGGAACTCTGTGCCAGTGCATGTAGGCGTTTTCCGACTTCAATTGCAGCCTTTCCACCAACTCCCGCATCTACTTCATCGAAGATATAGGTGCCGACTGGATGAGATTTAGCAATGACAACTTCAAGACCCAACATGATGCGAGACATTTCTCCACCACTGGCACCTTTGCCCAGCGCAATCTTTGGTCCATCACTCTGACCTTGGATCTGCATTGCAATTTCATCGCACCCTAATTGGGTGAAGTCGCTCTCTTTCAGTACGGATCCGTAATCAGGAGAGACCACTTCTGTGAAGAATCTCGTATGCGGCATCGCAAGAGCTTGAATCTCTGTTGTAACTGATTGGGAAAGCTCTTTCGCCGCAATAGTTCGTGCAGTGGTGAGTTCTTGCGCTGCAGCGAGAAGTAACTTCTTAATCGCTGCGAGCTCTTTCTCAAGTTCAGCAATTCGTTCGTCGCCTCCTTGCAGATCAGCGATTGATTCTTTCCCCGACTTTGCTTTTGCAGCGAGTGAGACAAGTTCGTCATCGGAAGTTCCTGCGCCACCCCAACGTTTGATGAAGAGGTTGAGTTCAGCTTTTCGGTTCTGCAAGGTATCTAACCGTTCAGGGTCTGCTTCAAGTCCGGTTGCATAGGAAGCGAGATCCGTTGAGGCATCGTCAAGGATGAAGAGAGATTCGGCGACTCGTTCTGCTATCTCTTCTAAGCGTGAATCCTTACCTTTTGCCGCATCCAGGAATCTGCGAGCAGAGTGAAGAAGTGTGAGCGCGCCTGACTCCTCGGAGTCGAGAGCTGAAAGGGCGCCACTGGATGCGATACGTAAATCTTCGACACTGGAAAGTCGCTTGATTTCATCTTCAACTGCAGATGGCTCATTGCGAACCGCTTTAAGTTTTACCCATGCAGCAAGGAATTCCTGAAGTTCAGCGATTTCACCATCGCGCTTATTGGCGGATGCTTTCATCGCCTTAATTCGATCCTTCAGTTCGAGGTATTGAGAATATTTCTCTTGATACTCGGTGAGAGCAGAGGCAATTGCCGTTCCACCAAAACGATCGAGAAGTTCGCGCTGACGGGCAGGTTTTACAATCTGAGAGTTGGCAGATTGTCCGTGAATCTCAATGAGTGGTTCGGTGACATCGGCGAGAGTGCCTGCTGGAACTGTTACTCCCCCGCATGAAGCTTTGCTCTTTCCATCGCTATTCACGGTGCGAGTAACAATGAGGGAAGAGCCATCTACTTCTGCACCAATATCATCGAGTCGATCTTTTGAATCTTGAGTGATGGAAAATTGCGCTGTTGCTACGAGACGTTCAGAGCCATGTCGCACAAGAGAGCTATCGCTCTTACCGCCAAGCACCAGGCTGAGAGCGGTGAGGATCATTGTCTTTCCGGCACCTGTTTCACCGGTGAGAACATTGAGTCCACGGCCAAGTTCGAGCTCGGATTGCTCGATAATTCCAAGATTTCGAATGGAAATTTCTTCTAGATATGAACGTTCACTCACCGCGCCA
>WLKV01000069.1 GCA_009701085.1 Actinomycetota bacterium
GCGCTTCTTGCTATCAATAACATTCGCGATATTCCTGGTGATCAACTGGTCGGAAAGCGCACTCTCGCTGTAAAACTCGGTGATAAGAATTCACGTAAGTTCTTTGTTCTCCTTCTAATCTCCGCCTATATCTTCCCTGTATTTACTGGCCATCCACTTGCGCTACTTACCTTGACTACAGCCCCACAGGCTTATGCGATTGCACGCGAAGTGCTGTCCGGTGCAAAAGGTGCAGATCTCATCCCACTTCTAGGCAGAACTGGCCAGTTACAGCTCCACTTCGGCCTCACCTTTGCACTCGCGCTCTCTTTCTAAGGAAGTAGAATCGGACCATGGTTAAAGTTCAAGGATTTTTAGTACTTCTCTCACTTGCTTTGACTCTTTACACATTCATTGATTGCGCGATGCGCGATGAGACTCAAATAAAGAAGTTGCCTAAGTGGGGCTGGCTCTTGGTGATCCTCTTTACTGGAATTTTCGGCCCAATTGCCTATTTAATAATTGGTAGAAATCGTGGCCCTAAGGGTCCAAAACCAGGCAAGAAGCGCATTCTTCCGCCAGATGACGACCCAGATTTCTTACGCAGCATTTAAAGCGCGCGAGCGTTTACCCACAATTTCTAGCGCAATAATTGCAATATTGTTTGAAAGTACGATTGCGTTACATAGGACAAGTAGGGAATCACTTATCTTTACGGCATAAATAATCCAGAAAATTCCGCTCATGGCGCTCACGCTCATCGCCACCACTGAAACCGCAGATTCTTTTCCTATTCGTATGTTCTTAAAGGATTTGTAGACTTGCGGAGATTGTGCAAAGACAAGAGAAATTAGAAGAGCAGAAGCAAGCCCTGTGGGAAGGGTAAGCACGAGGCCCGCGACAACCGCTACCAAGGTTGCAATAGCGAAGGTGGCTCTCAATCGGTTATCGAGAATCGCCCAAACGACACTGGCATTAATTATTCCAGCTGCCATATTTGTCGCGAGTAAAGAGGGCGAATTCTTATCAAAACCATAAGCGGCCCATGATGTAGCGACTCCTAATTGAAGAAGCCAAGAAATTAAACTTACTCCGCGGCCATGGCCCAAACGACGAACGCGTAAAGCCTGAGGAAGACCAAAAAATATACCTAAGGCGCCACCAATGAATCCAAAAATTTCAATTGAAAACATTGGTTACCTATCCCTTATAGACCGGAATAAGTATGTTTGCCGGTTCCCCATACATTTACATAAACGTAGTTAAAGAGGAACGTCGAACCTGCAAAGATGCAGAGCCATGCAGCGCGACGTCCGCGCCAACCAACAGTCACACGTGCATGAAGGTATGCCGCATATGCAACCCAGGTAATAAATGCCCACGTCTCTTTTGGATCCCAGCCCCAATAACGGCCCCATGCGCTCTCAGCCCAAATGGCTCCTGCAATTACTGCAAAGGTCCAGAGTGGAAATACGAAAGCTACGAGTCGATAGGAAAGTTGATCGAGAACCTCTAGAGATGGCACTCGCTGTAACCACAGTGGACGTGCACCGCGCTCTTCAACTCTTTCAAGGTAGAGATAGGCAGCCGCCACAACGTTTGCAAGGAGGAAGACTCCGCCAGAAATAATTGCTGCGATGACGTGGATTACGAGCCATGTTGATTTCAGCGCAGGAACTAGTGGCGCGCTATTGCGATAGAGCAGAGTGATTGCCGTGCCAAGAGTAAGTAGTACTGAGATTGAGACAAAGAGTCCGAGCCAGCGAAGATCGTATTTACGCAGAGCTGCGAGATATGCACCGGTAAATGCAAGTGCTCCGGTAATTGAGAACTCATACATATTGCCCCACGGAACATGCTTTGCAGAAATTCCACGTGCAATTATTCCGGCAAGCAGCAGGATGAACCCAAGGATCATCATGGCTGTTGCAATGCGGGCAGTCTTTTCAGTGCGCTTGTAATCAAGGGTCTTTGTTAAGAGGCTGCCATCGGTTGAATCAGCGACTTCAGGTGCACGAACTGCAAAGGCAGTCTCAAATGCATGGGCGATAAAGGAGATTGTGAAGACAGCCATCGCTGAATAGACAAAGTAGTTTGATACATAGGCCCACGTTGTCTGCATTACTTCTCTCCCCTAATTGCACTAACAAATTTCTGCATCTCTACTTCAAGACCAGGCGCGCTGTTCTTAGCAAGTCCCGCAACTTCTACTCGCTCACCATTCACGCGAACCCAGATTCGACGCCTGCGACCATAGAGTGAAGATAAGAGACCTAGGACAGCAACGATACCTCCGATGAGTGCATAACTCTTGCCGGGATCTTCGACGATCTGCAGGTTGATCCACGGAACAACGGTCTCTAATGTGATGGAGCCCTCAGGATAGGTAAATGTCTCTCCAGGTTTCACCGAACCTAATCCGACCTTCTCTAATGTATTTGTATCAATTCTGTATACAGATTGAGGAACTCCTGAATCAAGGCCTAAATCACCCTTCCAGATCGAGAAAAGTAATTTGGGATCAAGGAGCTCAGGAAATATTGAGATTGCACCTTGTCCTGTTGTGCGCGCGTTTGTAGGAACAAATGAGCCAACAAACCCAATCTGTGGTTCTGCATCGGGAACTTTTATTGCACCGATAGAACGGAGATTTCCATCTTGTGGCAAGAATGGAATCGGGCCTTGCAACGCAACATTTCCTTGTGAATCGCGCACAGTTACCACTGGGCTATATCCATTGGCTTGTAGGTAAACGCGAGTATTTCCAAAGGTAAGTGGCTTATTTACCTTCATCACACTCTTGTAACTTTTTCCATTATCTTTCACAGTTACCCAAGCGGTGTAATCCTTTGGAGCGTTCGTCTTTGGATCGTATTCACCAACGAATTTATCGAGTCTGATTTCAAAAGGGCTCAGCGAATCTTCTCCTGTGAGTTTTCCAAAGGAGAGAGTGTCGTATGAAGTAGCAACATTGATGAAGCGCTCTCCAGTACTAACAATTGCTTCGCCGCGCATTCCAAAGAGGGATCCGAAGCTGACTCCAACGAGAATCAAAATAAGGGAGAGATGAAAGAGGAGATTTCCGGTCTCGCGCAAGAAACCCTTTTCGGCCGAAATTGAATCGCCCTCAACACGAACGCGGAAGCGATGTGCTTTAAACCAATCCTGTGCACGCTCCAGAGATTTTTCGCCACCCTTAAATTCCTGATGATGTTCTAGTCGTGAAAGATTCTTAGGAGTAGCTGGCGGTTGTGCACGCATCGCTTTGTAATGCTCGACAGTTCTAGGGAGTACACAGCCAATGAGAGAAATGAAGAGCAAGATATAGATTGCGCTAAACCACGGAGATCCGTAGACGTCGAAGAGTGAGAAGCGGTCGTACCATTTAGCTAGCTCTGGATTTGCTGCAAAGAGATCACGTACCGCGACTGCATTTGTTATTCGTTGCGGAATAAGTGAGCCAGGAATCGCAGCGATGCCCATCAGCATCAGCAAAATCAGCGCTGTGCGCATACTTGTGAGCTGGCGCCAGGCATAACGAATCAGTGCAAAGAAGCCAAGCTCTGGTACTTCAATCTCTTTACTCATTAAATCACCGGCGCAAAATCTGAAATAAGTGAGCGCATCTCAATCATGAGATCTGTCCAGAGTCCGGTCAACTGAAGTAAGCCAATAAGAATGAGTAATACTCCGCCGATTTTAGATACCTTGTCACCGCGCTTGACTAAAAACTTTCTCATCTTCTCTGATTTATCGAGGAAGAGTCCTGATGCAATGAAGGGAAGACCTAAGCCAATGCAATATCCGAGTGAGAGAACAGCACCCCGCACTGCACTAGATTCTTGAAAAGCCAAAGCTTGAACACTTGCAAGCGCCGGCCCGATACATGGAGTCCAACCCACACCAAAGAGGAAGCCAAGAATCGGCGCACCAATCAATCCGCCAGTCGTTGAAATTCGCGGCTTCAGAGTCGGCATCATCGGAAATACCCCGAGAAAAATCACGCCCATCAGAACTGTGAGCAGTCCAAGCACCCGAGTAATGACATCTTCATTTGTTGCAATGCGAGCACCTAGCTCGCCGAATAGCGCGCCGTAAGAGATAAAGAGTGCACTAAATCCAAGTACAAAGAGAATGGAACCAAGAAAAACGCGTCCGCGGGATCGAGAGAATCCTGCAGCGAATGAGAGGTATCCAGGTACGAGCGGAAGAACGCACGGTGAGATGAAGGAGATTAAGCCTGCAAGAAGTGCAATTGGAAAAGCGGTGAGCAAGAAACCATCCATCAGGTGGTTGACGACGAATTCATTCATTCTGCGCTCACCTCTTCTATAAGAGTTGAGAGAGAAGCGACAGTGACAACTCCTGAGATTCGCGCAGCAACATTTCCTGTGCGATCAATAATTACTGTTGTAGGAATTGCATTTGCAGGAAGCGACTTTCTAAATCCGATCAAGATGGAGTCATCGATAAGCGTTGGATATGGAGTTCCACGCTTACGAGTGAAAGC